>CAZZAH010000630.1:0-2591 GCA_964652115.1 uncultured bacterium
GTGCTCTGGGCCGAGCCGAGCTACTACTACGAGGTGCTCGCGTTGCACGACGCGCCGCAGGACTCGATGCTCGTTCCGCTCGAGGATCAGCTCGCGCCCAAGGGGCGGAATCAATGGGGGATCTTCCAGACCGGCATCCCCTGGCTCTGGCGCCAAGGTGGTCCACCCGGAGAGGGCGTCGTGGTCGCGATCGTCGACAGCGGAATCGACGACTTCACCTCGCCGCATCCCGACCTCGCGGCCAATGTTTACGCGGTCGGAAAGGACTTCGTCGATGGCGACGCGACTCCGACCGACGTGGGTGCGGGGCGCGGGCACGGAACGCATGTTGCCGGCATCGTCGGCGCGGTTTCGAACGAGCGCGGCGGCGCCGGCGTCGCCTACGGCGCGAAGCTGATGATCGTTCGCGTGATGGACTGCACCCTCGGCACGAGCTGCCCGGGGACGCCCGCCGCGATCGCGAGCGGGATCCGCTTCGCGGCCGACAACGGTGCGCGCGTGATCAACCTCAGCCTCGGGAGCCCGCACGCGGAGCCGCTGATCCGCGAGGCGGTGCAGTACGCGATCGGGAAGGGGAGCATCGTGCTCGCCGCCGCGGGCAACGACAGCACGACCACGCTCAACTTTCCCGCGGGCTTCGATGAGGTTATCTCGATCGGGGCATCGGACTCGCTCGACCACGTGCCGGTCTTCTCGACCTCAGGCGACGGGCTTGACCTCGTCGCCCCGGGCACGCGGATCTGGAGCACCTTTCCCGGCGGCGGCTACAAGCGGCTCTCGGGGACATCGATGGCGACTCCGTTGGTGGCGGGCGTGGCCGCGATCATCGCGGGACGGAATCCGGGCATCAAGCAGCTCGAGATGCAGAGCTATCTCCGAGCGCACGCGAAGCCACTGTCCGGAGCCGACGGCGATCGTGATGGCGCAGGCCGGCTCGCCTTTCATCCGCTCGAGGACTGGGATGATCTGCCGCCGCCCTACGTCGCGGCGCATCACAAGAACTTCCTCTGGGAGTGGCTGGGGCAGGACGCATCGGCCGAGGCCTCTTTCGCCGATCCGATCACCGACTGCGACTTTCGAATGAACATCGGCGCGCCGGGCAATGCGGACGGGTACGACGATGGTGTCTTCCCCGTATCGTACGCGCGGCTCCCGTTCCTCCCGCCGCACCTCGGCGCGCCGAGCTCGACCGTCGACGTCGGGCTCTCGGTCTCGCGGCACGATGGCCCACGCTACGGCGCCGATCCGACTCGCTCGCTCCACCTCGATATGTGGATGGACTGGGACTCCGACGGGGCATTCGAAGAGGACGTGGATGCGGCGGAGCATGTGGTTCGCGATCACCTCGAAAACCCCGCGACCTGGAGCGGCGACGCGAAAGCGCTCGCGCTCTCCTTCGTGCCGGTGGGCGGTCACATCCTCGGCAATCCGCTTCGCGTGCGGACGCGCGTGGGTTACGGCGCGACGCTCGCCGATGCCGGTGCGGAGGCCAAGCATGGCGAGGTCGAGGACGTCTCGCTCGTGCACTTCGTCGAGGACTTCGACCTGAACCATCGCCCGCACGACCCGGGCATCTACACCATCACCGACAGCTGGGGACTCGGAGGTGATCCGTCGGGTCCTTGCGCGCATCACGGCAACGGCGGCTTCGCGAAGTCGACCCATCCCGCGATCGGCGCGCCCTGCAACGGATTCATCGAGCGCGTCAATGTGATGGCAACGCCGATGATGAACTGGGAGGAGCTCACGCACGTGACGCTTCGCTTCTGGTATTGCCACTCGGGCAACTTCTGCGGCGGTGGCCCTGACCTCTGTCGCCTTCGCATCGACGCCAACGGCGTCAAGACCGACCTCGGCCCGATTCCGATGGGGAGCGGCACGTTCGACGTCGATCTGTCGAGCTTCGTCGGCCACGACGTCGTCATCGTCGAATTCGTGGAGGAGACCGATCGGAACGGATACCTCAACATCGACGACGTGACCGTGATCGGCTTCGACGGCGATCGGCCTTCGATCGCGTCGAGCCTCGCCGCGGTAAGAACGCCGGGAGCGTTGCGCGCCGATCTCCTGTGGTATGCGCCTCGGGACAACGAGACCACCGCGGGTCCGCCGGCCGAGCAACGCTCGCACCTCTACGATCTCCGCTACGCGACCTCGCCGATCACGAGCGCAGGGTCGTGGGAAGCGGCGCTTCGCTTGAGCCCCTTCGACCTCGCGAGCGGCGGAACCTTCGTCCCCGGTACTCCGGCGGTCGAGCAAGGCGTGACGTTGAACTTGCCGTCCGCGTTTCAGAGCTACAGCTTCAATCTGAGGAGCATGGACGAGGTCACGCTCCTTTCCGCTCTCTCCGGTTCGCCCGGCGTCGCGGGCGCACCCACGCTCGGTGTGGCGGTCACGCCCCCGGGCGCCGCGCAAGGCTTACCGGGAGACACGTTGCTCGTGCGCTTCCACTGCTCGAACGAAGGCAACACGCCGGACAGCTACGCGCTCAGCGCGATCAGCCGGCGCGGATGGTCCTTCGTCGATCTTCCCGACGCGATCACGCTCGACGCGGGATCATCGGAGGACTTCGACCTCGCGCTGCTCATTCC
>CAZZAH010000631.1:0-2583 GCA_964652115.1 uncultured bacterium
TGAACGGCGTCGCCTACGGGACGCAGTCGGGCTCGGGCGGCTACGACGACTCCTACGCCTACCTCTCCGGATTCCCCGCGGACCAAGAGGCCTCGGCCGTCATTCGCCGCAATGCCGGCGGCTCCGGCATCCACGAGGTGGAGCTCCTCCTTCGCTGGTCCGACTCCGCGCACAGCGCGACCGGCTACGAGTGCCTGCTCTCTTACGACGCGAGCTACGCGCAGATCGTGCGCTGGAACGGTCCGCTCGCCGACTTCACCTACATTGGTTGGGCGCAGCAGGCGCCGTTTCCGCAGACCGGGGACGTCTTCAGCGCGACCGCGGTCGGCGATCAGATCACCGTCTACTACAACGGCGTCGAGTTGATGCACGCCACCGACTCGACCTACGCCGAAGGCAATCCCGGCGTCGGCTTCTACATTCAGTCGACGTCGTCGACCAGCGAGATGGCCTTCACGAGCTTCAGTGCTTCGGCCTACGGGGCGGTCGCCGCGCCGGAACTTGAGCGTGCGCGGCCGCGTCTGGTGCTGGACGGGGCCAACCCCTTCCGCGGCGAAACGTCGTTGGCGTATTCACTGACCGCGCCCGGGTGGATGCGCCTCGTGCTCCTCGACGCGACAGGGCGCGTGGTCGCGAAGCTGATCGATGCGCCCGAAGCGCCCGGAATGCACGTCTATCCGCTCGACGGCGCGTCGCTGCCCGGCGGCGTCTACTTCGCGCGAATCGCGACGGGAGAGAGCGTGGAGTCGATCAAGCTGGTGAAGCTCCCCTAGCCGCTCACCGGATGATGAAGCAAGCTCGCGACCTTGACGCGCGCGGGAGCACTGCCGACAATCCGGCGTCGCTCAACTCGGCCGTCGCTCGCGCCCTCTCGAAGGAACGGACGCTTCGGACATGAAGAACATCGAGGCCCAAGCCAAACGCTCCACCCTTGCGTGGGCCGCGTCCGTCTTCCTCGCCTGCCTGCTGATCTACTCGCTCACGAGCTATGGAGGGATTCGCTCACCCGACAGCGAGGTGGTGTTCCGCGCCGCCGAGTCCTTCGCCGATCACGGTCGTCTGGACGTGCCGCAACGGCTCGAGGACTGGGACGGCTTCGGCGTCGCGCGAGCACGCGATGGGCGCGATTATCCGATCTTTGGTCCGGCGCAATCGCTCGCGCTCGCGCCCTTCGTCACGCTTGGTCGTGCCGCCATTCGCGGATGGACGCCTGGTTCGCCGGTGCCGCCGAGCTTGAGCGTTCCGAGCGGCTTCTCCAATGCGATGTACGGCGAGCCGCTCGAGCATTGGCCCGCGCACGCGCTTCGCCTTTTCTGCGCATGGTTCAACGTGAAGGTGGCGGCGCTGTGTGTTGCGGTCTACTTCCTCTTGTTGCTCCGTCTGACCGGATCGTCGGCGGGAGCGTTCCTCGGCGCGTCCTTCCTCGCGGTGGGAAGCCTCTTCTGGCCGTATGCCGGCACCTTCTTCAGCGAGCCGTTGGCGACGCTGTTTCTGTTGCTCTCGTTCTACTGGTTGGCGGGGACGCAGGCCTCGGATCGTGAACGGAGCTCCGGCGCGAGCGCGCGGTTGGTGGCCGCGCTCGCGGGCGGTGCGCTCGGTTGCGCGGTGGCGACCCACATCTCGGCGTTCCTCGAGCTGCCGTTCTTTCTCGGCCTCGCGATCTGGACTCTTACGCGACGCGCGCGACCCGCGGCCCGAGGGCTACTCGTCGCCTACGCCGCGGGACTCGCGTTCGTGCTCGCGATGCTCGGCGTGTATAACTGGAGCCGCTTCGGGAATCCGCTCGAGACCGGGCGCGGCGTCGATCCTCATGCGGTCGAGCTCTTTCACTACGGCGTCTTCACCAGCCCATGGCGCGGCCTCTATGGACTCACGATCAGCCCGGGCAAGGGGCTGCTGCTATTCTCGCCCGCGGTGGTGCTCGCGCTCTTCGCGTGGCGGGGCTTTCATCGTCGCTTCCCCGCGCTCTCCTGGACGATCGGCGGCGCGGCAACGACCCGCCTCCTCTTCATCGCCGCGAGGAGCGACTGGCATGGTGGGTTCTGCCTCGGCCCGCGTTATCTCGTCACGATGCTCCCCTTCCTTCTGCTTCCGCTTGGCGTGCTCGCGGGCGACGCATGGCGACGAGCCGATCGACGCACGCTGGCGATGCTCGCCGTCGCGCTCCTCATCTGCGCGGCGCAGCAAGCGGCCTTCTCCGTCGGCGAGATCTTCACCTGGCTCCATCGCGCGCGGTTCGCGGGGCAGAACGCGGGCATCGATGTCTTCACCGACGATCACCTCTACCTCGACTGGACCTGGTCGCCTCTGCTACATCCGATGGACGGACGACTCGGACCCTTCCTGCTTGGTCGCCTCGGTTGGAGCAAAGCAGGCGAGTGGCTCGCGCTGGTCAGTCTCGTGACCGCGTCGCTCCTGCTCGGTATGAGAGCCCTCGCGCGCCCACGCGACACGCGCTAACGCGCTACACCCGCCGACGCGTCGCCTGCGCTCGTCCCTCCTTCATCCGCTTCTTCCATCGCGCGGTCTCCTCCGACATCGCGCGCGCGTCGCGACGTCGTTCGAGGTAGGCGAGCTCGCGCT
>CAZZAH010000632.1:0-2582 GCA_964652115.1 uncultured bacterium
GGCGGCCGGTTCGTCCCGCATCCAGCGACATGGCTCAACCGCCAAGGGTGGCTTGACGAGCCCCAGGCCGACACCGGCGCCCGTCGCATCGAGCCCAAGGGCGCGCAAGGCATGCGCGACTACCTCGCCCAGCACGGAGGATCCAATGGCCGAAACGGAATTCCTGGCACTCCTGTGGGACTTGATCGCGGCCTTCCCGAACGCGCAAATTGGGGCCGAAACGATCCGGGTCTACTCGCGGAAACTGTCGGACATCCCGACCGAGCACTTGGCCGAAGCGATGGATCAGCTAGCGGGGACGGCGAGGTTTTTCCCGACGATCGCGGAGATTCGTGAGGTTGCCGAAGCCGCATGGACCCGCACCAACGAACTGCAGCGGGCATCGACGTTGCGCCTCGAGGAGCCTCGCGCCGACCCGAACGACCCGCGCGTGATCGAAGCCAAGGCCAAGCTCGCACAGCTCGGCGTGAAGATCCCGACATGACCCCCCGTCTGACCCTCTGGGACTCCCGATCGCAGGATGTCCGTGCCTGGCTGGCTGCCCATGACCCCGCGCTCGTCGCGTTCCTCGAACGCTGCCCCCACGGCCAGCGGGTCCGCGTCCCCGGCGTCGGAGAGAACCTCGCGGCGCGCGATCGCAAGATCCGAGGGTGGTTCTACCGGCAGCGGGCCAAGGGGCGCGACCGCGTCTGGTGCCTCGAGGTGCTGTCCGCTCGGCATGGGCTCACGTTCAAGCACGTTGAGCGGATCGTCTATCGGGGTTCCCGCATAAACGGGCCAGACATGCGGGAGACTTGAGACGCGATTCCTGCGCTGAATGGGCGCGTGGATACCCAGCCCAAAAATGTCCCACATGGAACGCGGCTGACGACTCGCCAGCGCGAGATCGTTCGCGCGTATGTGCTCGAAGGCAAGCCCGCTACTGAGCTTGCCGAAGAGTACGGACTTTCACGGAAGCACATCGCCCGCATCCTCAAGGCGCCGCAGGGCCAGCAGTGCGCCGACGAACTCCTGGCCGAACACGCCCGCCGAATCCGCGGCAAGGTCGCCTCTCTCGCTGATCGCGCCGCCGCCGTGATCCATGAGCACCTCGCGGATGGGGCCGAAGTCGCCGACTACGTGCGCTCGGCGGACGCGAAGTTCGTGCTCGAAAAGATCGCGTTCCCGCTTGATCTAGCGCCGCTGGCTGACGCGATCAAGGATCCCCTCTCGGAGCTCTGCGCATGGCTCGCCAAGGGCGTCGCGCCGGCGCCAGCCGATCCGCTCTCGTCGCCGCGACCGCCGACCTCACAGCCTCCGCTTGGCGTGAACGGCCAAGCCCGCGCGACGAATGGAACCGGTTATGGCTCCTCGCGTGGCTGATCGACTGGTATCCCCACGCGGGGCAAGAGCGCGCAATCGCGGCGTGGTGCTATTCGCGATTCTTGCTTTTGGTCTGTGGCCGACGCTGGGGCAAGAGCAAGCTTTTGGTGCTGCTCGCACTGAGCGAAGCACTGCGCCCCAATTCGATCGTCTGGCCGTTGGCTCCGACCTACGAGCTAACCAAACGCGTGTATCGGCCGCTGGTGTACATCATGCGCCATGTACTGCCGATGAAGTTTGCTCGGCTCGGGTTGCGCGCGCCGCGACTGATCCAGGACAAGGACTCTTCGAGCGAACGGCTGTTCATGCTGGACAACGGATCTCTTGTACAAGCCAAGTCGGCGGAGAATCCGGACTCGTTGCTGGGCGAGGGTGTGAACTTCGTTCCGGTGGACGAGTTTGCGCGCATCCCGAAGCAGACGATCGAAGAGAACTTGCTGCCTACGCTGCTCGACACCAACGGTCGGATGGCGGGAGCGACTACGCCGAGGGGCTACGACTACAGCTACGAGTGTTTCCTAAAGGGGCAGCCGGGCACGGAGCACGATCCGGATTGGCGTTCGCTCCAGTCGCCAACGTGGGAGAACACGGCGTTGCCCGCTTCTGTGTGCGATGACTTCCGGCGAAATCTTTCCTCGGTGGGATTTGCACAGGAGATCGGGGCCGATTTCACGGTGCGCTCGGGTCGGTGCTTCGGAAGCTTCTCGCGCGCGGTGCATGTGCGCCACGTTCCGCTAGAGCCGATGCTGCCGATTCGCCTCTGTATCGACTTCGGCTATCGGACGTTCGCGGTCGCTGCAGCGCAGGACGAGAAGACGACGCAGACCGCGCGTTTCTTCGAGGAAGGCGAGTGGCACGAGATCACGACGGGCGAGGCCATCGATCGAATCAAAAAGTGGTGGCCGTGGTGGCAGCGAGTGGAACTGATCGACTGCGATCCTGCGGGCGACGGGACCAACATTCAGACGCGCATGAGCGATGTTCAGCTACTGCGCCGTTCGTTCCCCAATGCCAAGGTTCGCTTCTCGACTCAGCCGGATCACCGCAACCCAGAGAACCGCGCGGAATGGCTGCGAGCTCGCATCATGTCCGAGTCTGGCATCGTGCGGCTCTACGTCGATTCGCATTGCACGGGGATCATCCGCATGTTTGAGCAGAGCATCTATCCAGAGCACAAGAAAGGCCAGGCCGAGAAGCCCGAGCCGCTCAAGGACGGGATC
>CAZZAH010000633.1:0-2581 GCA_964652115.1 uncultured bacterium
TCGAGCGTGGCGAGGTTGGCCGCGTTGAGCGGCGTGCCGTCGGCGCGAATGCGCGTCAGCATCGAGGCGAAGGCGACCTGCGCGACTCGCGGTCGAGGGTCGTCGAGGTAGCGGAGGATCTCCGGCATCGCCGCGCTCTGCTCGGGCACGTTGGCCAGCGCCTCCACCGCGCAGACCTTGACGTTCGGGTGCGCGTCGCTCAAGAAGGGCTCGAGGTCGGCGAGCGACAGCCCGCGCGTTTTCGAGTCGGGGAGAGCGGCCGCGAGGGAGCGCAGGCCCTCGACCCGCACGCGCCAATCGGCGTCGCGCGCCAAGCCGAGAAGCGCGCGTGTCGTCACGCTGTCGGCCGCCGCGCGAAGCCCGCGAGCCGCCTGCATCCGCACGCGTGGGTCGGAGTCGGCGGTGAGCTGACGCAGGCGCGTCGATCCGGTGCTCCGTTCGTCGGCCGACAGATCGATGCCGCCCGCGATCGGCGTGCGGCCCGACGCGGGAGCTCCGAGATAGCGCATCAGGCAGTAGGTGGCGGGCCAGCGAACCTCCGCGTCGGTCGATCCGGCCAGCTCGACCACGCGCGCGAAGGAGTCACGCACCGGGATCTGCCAGGCGGCGAGGAGCGCGGCGGAGACGACCTTCGCGTTCGCGTCGGCGAGCGCCTGACGACAACCTGCCGCCCCGCGCCGCAGTTTTCCCAGGCCTTCCACCGCGATGGCGCGCGTTTCGGCGTCCCCTTCCTTGCCGCTCAGTAGCAGCGCTTCTAGTGGCGCGGCGGCGGTCGAATCCTCGATCTCGCCGAGGGCGAAGGCAGCCCAGCGACGCACCTCGACGTCACGATCGGACAAGAGCGGCGTGATCGTGGCGACGTCCTGGCGCTCGCCGATCCGCCCGAGCGCCAAGGCCGCGCGCCCGCGGGTCGCCGCGTCACCCGATCGAAGCAGCGCCCGCAGCTCGGGAGTCGCCGCACGCTGGTCTTCCCACATCACGATCTGCGGTAGCTCGGGAATCGGCTCCGCCGAGCCGCGACGCGCGAGGGAAAGCAGGCCCAAAAGAAGAAGCTGCGCCACGGCGCGAGCACGGCCACGCATGTTCCGACTCCCTTCGCTTCCCCGAGTTCGAGGACACTCCATGTCGCTCTCCTTGCTCATGCCGCGCGCATGATCCGGAGAAGCGGACCGCAAGACAAGCGCGACTTGCGCGTCTCTTAGGAAAGAGAACTTGAAACCTGAACGGCCAAGACCCCATCTTTCGGCGTTTGTTGTCCTCTACATCGCTGCGTCCCGGCGTCCCCGGTTCGCCACATCGAACATTCACGACTACGCGCCGCGTTGGGAGTTACGAGATTGAGCACGAGCCAAGAACACGCGCAGGCCGCGGTTCTGGAGCTGGTTGGGAGGATCGTAGAAGCATTGGTAGACAACTCGGAACGCGTCAGCATCGTACCGGTGCTGGGTGAGCGTTCGACGGTGATAGAGATCTCGGCACAGCCGCCTGAGGTGGGGCAGATCATCGGTCGAGGAGGCCGGAACATCCACTCGCTCCAGGCGATCGTGCAGGCGGTGGGCGCCAAGCATGGGCTCGACTGCCAGGTCTTCGTCCTCGACAAGCCAAGAGAGACGACGATACCGACCGAAAGCTGACCGAATAGGGGGAAGCGTCCAACGTCGGACAAGGAGGGTTCAGTGTTTCACCGAAGGTTCACGCACGCTCTCGTTTCGCTCTCCTCTTTGGCCTTCCTCCTCTCGCTGGCGGTCACGGCTCGCGCGGAGGAAAGTCCCAAGCTCCTAGGCCCGTCACCCGGCGGAGTCTACGAAGCGACGCTCGGCAATGGGATGAAGGTCCTGATCAAGGAGGTGCACACCGCGCCGCTGCTCTGCGTGTCGGTCTGGTACCGCGCGGGGAGCTCGCACGAGATCACCGGCACGACCGGGCTCGCCCACCTCCTCGAGCACATGATGTACAAGGGCACCGCGAAGTACGGCAAGGGCGTCTACGACCGGATGCTCGAGGCCAACGGCGCCGTCAACAACGCTTCGACCTGGCTCGATCGCACGCAGTACTTCGTGCTGATCGCGGCCGACAAGGCCGACTTAGCGCTCGAGCTTGAAGCCGATCGCGTGCGGAACGCCCTCTTCACGCAGCAGGATTTGGACGACGAGATGCCGGTCGTCCGAAACGAAATGGAGAAGGGGGAAGACAACCCCTACAACGAGCTCGACGACCGCATCGAGTCGATGGCCTTCCTCGAGAGTCCCTATCACTGGCCGACCATCGGCTGGAAGAGCGACGTCGAGGCGATCACCGCCCAGCAGATCCACGACTACTACGACAAGTATTACTGGCCGAACAACGCGTACCTGGTCCTGGTCGGTGACCTGCCGGCGAAGGTGATGCTCGAGAAGGCGACCAAGTACTTCGCGCCGCTCGGGCGCGGGGGCCAAACGCCGACCGTGGTCACGGCCGAGCCCGAGCAGAAGGGGGAGCGTCGCTTCCTCATTCGCGAAGCGGGGCAGAATCGAATCCTCGGCATCGGTTGGCGCTCGGTCGCGCGGCCCGATCACGACAGCTACGCGCTCGACATCCTGGG
>CAZZAH010000634.1:0-2580 GCA_964652115.1 uncultured bacterium
GGATGACCGGATCCCACAACGCGCTCCAGACGCGCAGCGAGTCGCGGCTCTCGGGAAGCGAGGACGGTCCTTGCTGCATGATGACGAAGTCGTAGTTTCCATTCTCCACCTGCGCGCGCCGCCCCGGGATGTTCCAGTGATCGATGAGCGCGAACCCTCCGTTCGTGATCGCTTCGCTTTCGATGGCGATGCCTGATGAGGTCGCCAACCAACGGACCATGGACGGCAGGTTGTTCACGTAGGTGAGGCTGTTGCCGAGGAAGAGCACGCGCCCGATATCGTGGACCTCGAAGGGGATCGAGAAGTCTCCATCACTCTCGTCCGACTCGCCGCTTCCCAGGTGTGTAATCCGAAAACGGTAGCCGGTGGTCTCGCCGTCGCACTGGCTCGCGATCCAGGTCTCCGCTCCGTCATCAGGGGTCGCGCTGGCGATCGTCCGACAGATCACCCCGTCGCGGAGAAGCTCGATCCTGACCGAGTCACCGCAATCCGCGGGCGTCCAGGTCGTCGAGTGCTCCGTGCCGGCCTGCCAAACCTCGCCTCCGTTCGGAGACGTCCAGGTGGGTGTGCAGCTCTTCGCGGGCTCGGGTGGTGAATCGTCGCTGCAACTGGCGCCGGCGTAGACCAGCGAGAGCGCGAGAAGGAGACGGAGGAGAACACGGAGTCGAGGCCGCGCGGTCCGAACGACCGACTTCAGGATGGCTGCTGGTTGGGGCGCGGCGATCACGGACTCGTGGCACTGCCGGGCAAGGCGCATCGGTCATCCCTTGGATATGCCCCCCGGCAGCGGAATGAGGATACGTCATCCTGCGCACTCGGGCCTAGCGTGGGGCGACGGCGCCGAGGCGCGCTCGAGAGGATCAGCTCGCGACGCGAGAGAGATGCTCGCGCATGACGCGAGCCTGGGGATGGTCCTCGTCGGCGCGGATCCAGATCGCCGAGAGCTCCTGCCAGACGGGCGCCGCCTCCGCGGCCTTGCCTTGGCGCTCGAGCGCCTGTGCCTTCCAGAAGAGCGCGTTCGGCTCGCGAGGGTTGCGGTTCAGGATCGGCTCGACCATCGCGAGCGCGGAATCGCACGCGCCCGCTTGCCAGAAGTTCTCCGCCGCGCGGACGCGGGTCCAATCGTTCATCTCCCAGTCGAGGTAGTTGGTCCGCATGTAGCGCGTGAGCGCTGTCGACGCGTCGCCGCATCGACCCTCGGCCTCGGCCACCACGACGCGAGTGATGAGCGCGAAGTAGTCGGTTTCGATCACCGGACGGCCTTCGACATCGACCCCCTTCGCGCGTGCGACGAGCGTGTCGCGCAGCGCGCGCGCGGTCACGAGGTCACCGCGCTTGGCCGCAAGCTGGCACCGCATCGCCAGCGGATGCGAGTGCATCGGGTTCCCGCGCTCACGGATCCGGATGATCGCCTCCGCGCGGTCGTAGCGGCCGGCGCGGATCTCGATGCCGAAACGTTGGCCAAGAAGAAACGGCAGCCCGTTGCTCCGCTCTAGCTCCGACGGGATGTTGGCCAACAACTCAGCCGCCTCACGACTCCGGCCGAGCCGCGCGAGGAGACGCGCGCCGTGCGCGTAGCCGTAGAAGAAGGTGCTGTCCGCGCTGAGCGACTTCCCATACGCCGCCGCCGCCTCATCGTAACGACCGAGGCGCTCGTAGAGCTCGCCCAAGCTGTCATGCGGATTCGGCTCGTCGGTGTTGACGAAGGCGTACTTGCGGAAGGCCTCCATCGCATCGTCCCAGCGGCCCATGTCCGCGTACAAGTAACCGAGGTTGTTATAGGCGAGGATGCTGTTGGGATTGTTCTCGATCACCTTGTTCAAGCAGAAAGCGGCGTGCTCGAGATGGCCGGCGGCGAGCTCGATCGAGTGGAGCGAGAACCACGACTCGAAGTCGTGCGGATACTTTCGGAGGATCGTCTCGAGGACCTCACGCCCTTCCGATTCGGCGCGGCCGGCCATGCGCTCCTGCCAGAGCTCGAGCCGCAGCCGCTCGATCTCGCGGAGATGCGCGCGGCTCGCGAGGGCGTGGTCGAGGTAGCTCTTCGCCTGGTCGGGACGGTTCTCGAGCTGCGCGAGCATCGCGCGCCGTCCCCAGGCCAGCGCGAAATCGGGATCGAGCGCGCAGGCGGAGCCGAAGGCGCTGTCCGCGTCGTCGAATCGGAACTGAAGGTAGTCCTCCATGCCTCGCTGGTAGTGCGCGTAGGCCTCGTCCGAACGGGTCGTCACCTCGCGCTCGGGCTTGGCGGCACGCACGGCGAAGAACGCGCCCGAAACGAGCAGCGCGGCGAGGAAGACTAGGCCCTGATGTCGACGACGGGCGTAGGTCATGCGGCCCTCTGCATGCCTTGAAGCTCCGCGATGAGCGAGGAGATCTTTTGCACGGTGAAGGGCTTCGCCAACACGCGCGTGACCCCGCGTGATTGCGCGTCGGCCGGGTTGATCTGCGTCCCCCATCCGGTCGCGAGCACGATCGCGACCTTGGGATCGCGCGTTCGAATTTCGGCGGCCACCTCCCAGCCGGAGAGATCGGGCATGCCGAGGTCGGTGAAGACGAGGTCGAAGTCATCGGTGTCGAAGA
>CAZZAH010000635.1:0-2577 GCA_964652115.1 uncultured bacterium
CGCCCCAGCGTTCCTTCGGCGAGAAGCCCGGCCCCGAGCTTCTGCTTGAGCTCGGCGAAGTCCTGTTCGATCGCGGTCGACATGTGATCTCCGCTTCGGTCCCTGCGTTCTGAGCTGTTTAGGCCCGACCCGTTTACGTCTGCTTGGTGCGCGTCAAACGATTCTGCAGCTCGACCACCGCCTTAATGACCGACTCCGGCCGCGGCGGACAGCCGGCGACGTAGTAGTCGACCGGCATGATCTTGTCGACGCCCTGCATGGTGCAGTAGTTGTCGTAGAAGCCACCGGACGACGCGCACACGCCCATCGCGATGACGTACCTGGGCTCGCACATCTGGTCGTAGATACGGCGGATGACCGGCCCCATCTTGTAGGTGATGGTGCCGGCGACGATCATGAGGTCGGCCTGGCGCGGCGAGAAGCGCACGAGCTCCGCGCCGAAACGTGAGATGTCGAAGACGCTCGAGACGACGCCCATGAACTCGATGCCGCAGCACGCGGTGCCGAAGGGAATCGGCCAGAGCGAGTTCTTCCTGCCCCACGCCACCACCGCATCGAGCTTGGTCACGACGACGGAATCGCCGAGCGCAGCCTCATGCTCTACTCCCGGAGGCGTGAGATAGGCGCCACCGCGGTGATGCGCATCCTCGGCTCCACGCACGACGGAGAGCTGGTTGTCGTTCTTGCCGGCTGCCAAGTTCGCCTCCTTCTCGCCCCTTCGATCCTGCCTGTGAGCTATCGCGTGCTTTGCGTGCGCGGGTTGATCAATCCCACTTGAGCGCGCCCTTCCGCCAGGCATAGGCCAAGCCCAAAATCAGAATCGCGAGAAACACCAACATCTCGACGAATCCGAAGAGGCCGAGCTGGCGAAAGCGCACCGCCCACGGAAAGAGGAATACGGCCTCGATGTCGAAGAGCAGGAAGAGCACGCCGACGAGATAGAACTTCACCGGGAAGCGCTGCTCCGGCGAGGTCGGCGGCAGAATTCCCGATTCGTACGGCACCGACTGCTCCGCGCTCGGCCGCTTCGTGCCGAGCATTCCGGAGAGGATCATGAAAGCCGCTGGGATGAGTGCCGCGAAGATCAGGACGAAGAGGAGTGGAATGTAGGAATTGGCCACACTTCCTCCGGCCGTTCAAAAGCCCCGAACCAGGAGCAGGGGCTTGATCGCGCCGGACGCATCCGCGGGAGAAAATCCCTCTTCCCCGCCGCCGTGCGAGCGCGGACTCCCTCACCCGCGCTATCCCCCACTCGTGTTGTCGCTTGAGAAACTTTTCCCAAGGAACAACAAGGCCGGAGGATAGCACAGGGCAGAAGTCGGTCAACCGCGATTTCCCGAAGGAGAAGCGGCGTTGTAGCGTGTCGCGCGCGAGACCTACTCTCTGGGCTTACGGGGCGTCATTCCCCACACGAAAAGGAGGTCCCGGGATGTTCACGCGCTCGATCACGGTGGCGTTCGTCGCCGCGTCCATCTTCTGCATGGTGCCCACGACTCAGGCCGCGCCTCGATTCGACGCGCTGCCACTGCTCCTCGCGGCGGAGAACGCCGACGAGAAGAACGCCGACCCGGTCGAGCGGACCGACCCCGAGCCGACGATCGAGGATCAGAAGGTCGAGGGGAAGCAGGCCTTCCTCGGGCTCTCGGAGGAGGAGTTCAAGGCGCTGCACGAGCTCCGCACCGATCAAGCGCCGCCTGCCCAGGGAACGATGATTCCCCTGCTCGGTGGTCGGGCCTATCTGAGCCTGCCGAAGAACGCCACCGCTCCGCTTCCCGCGGTCGTGATGGTGCATGAGTGGTGGGGCTTGAACGACCACATCAAGCACTGGGCCGATCGCCTGGCCAACGATGGCTACGCCGCGCTCGCGGTCGACCTCTATGGCGGTCAGATGGCGAAGGATCCCGACACCGCGATGAAGCTGATGCAAGGCGTGGAGGACTCGACCAGCCTACGCATCATGTCGGCGGCGCTCCAGTACCTCCACGAGGATCCCAAGATCAAGGCCCAGAAAATCGGCTCGATCGGCTGGTGCTTCGGCGGACATTGGTCGCTTCGGACCGCGCTCCTCTCGCCCGAGCTCGATGCTTGCGTGCTCTACTACGGCCGCCCCGTGACCGACGTCGAGCAGCTGAAGCAGATCCACGCCGAGGTCCTCGGCGTTTTCGGCAACCTCGATCAGAGCATTCCGCCTCCCGCGGTCGATGAGTTCGAGGCGGCGCTCAAGCAGGCGGGCGTGAAGGCGACCATCCTCCGCTTCAACGCGGTGCATGCCTTCGCGAACCCTTCGAATCCCAAGTACGACGAGAAGTCGGCCGCCGCGGCGTGGAAGGAAGTGCGGAGCCTCTTCGAGCGAACGCTCAAGACGAAGTAGGCATGGAAGCACGAAGGCCACTCCCGCATCGAGGAGTGGCCTTCTTCGACTGCTCGCCTCTGGCCGCGGGGCCAGGGGCGTTTTCGTTTAACGAACGACGAGGAGCTTCTGGCTATCGGCCGCGCGCTCGGTCAAGAGGCGCTGGAGATAAATCCCCTGCGGCACGAGCCGGCCCGCCGCGTCGCGTCCGTCCCAGAGCACCGCAT
>CAZZAH010000636.1:0-2573 GCA_964652115.1 uncultured bacterium
CGCACACGATGGGCGCAGGCGATCACATCGCGCGATGGGACGGTCGCTCGGACGTGGGCGAGCGGGTCAGCGCGGGCCTCTACTTCGTGCGGTTCTCGAGCGATCACGCCACGCGCACCACGAAGCTCATCCGCATGGACTAGGCGCCGCTCGCCGCGGTCAATGCAGGAGCAGCACCTTCCGCTCGACCGACCGGCCCGCCCCGCTCAGACGAAGGAAGTAGATCCCCGCCGACGGGCGCGTGCCTTCGAGCGTTCGTCCGCTCCAGCTGACGACTCGACGCGGGTCGTCGCCCTTGCCCTCGAATAGCCGTCCGATGCGCCGACCGCTGACATCGAAGAGATCTAACGTGATCTGTTTCCCGGGCGGCGCGGTGAATTCGACACGCGATCCTTCACGCATTGGATGCGGCGCAGGCAGCGAGAGCGACAAGCGCGCGATCGAAGGCGGCCAGGATGTCTCTCCCAGAAAGAACCGCTCGCCCGGTTGCCCAGAGACGATCGGAACTGCGAAGTAGCGGAGCACTCCGACCTCGGGAGGATTCGCGTCCAGGTACTCACACTCGACGCAAGCACCGAGCGGTTCGGCACTGATGCGCGTCACGACACCGGCCGTTTCGCGCTCGATGTGAAAGCCGTCGTAGGCGATGTCCGCCGACACCTGCCACGCGAGGTGCACGCCGTCGGCACGCGCCTCGACCTGCTGCGCGAAGAGCGAGACCGGCAGCGCGCCGCAACCGATGCCCTTCGCTCCCGCGATCTCGCCGCAAACATCGAGCGCCGGGCTATTCGCTTGCAGGCGAAGGTCGAACTCGCCGTCGCATTCCCAACCGTCATTGTCGAAGTCGCAGACCGGTTCGGAGCAGAACAGCGCCCTATCGGCTCTTCCATCGTCCGGGGCGTCGATCATCACCGGGCCGAAGTTGCAGTCGACGTCGACGCTGTCGACCGGAAACGCGTAGAGCCTGCTCGACCCGCTTCGCGCGGGACATCCGTCATCCGTGGGATTGAGGAGGATTTGGGCGAAGCTGCGGTTGTACTCGAGGCTCGAGAGGAGGTTGTGCCGGAAGACGAACTTCTGCGGCGGCAGCTGACTCTCGTCGTTCGCGAGGCAGGCGACGATCGAGTAGCCGGCGATCGTGTTGTGCTGAAAGTCGACCGGCCCTGTCAGATCGAGCTCCGCGACGTCACACAGATCTCCCGGTGAGATGGACCATGCGTTGTAGCTCACGACTGCCGGGGCATCGACGCGACATCCGCCATAGCAGACCGAACGAAAGTGATTTCGAAGGATCACACCGCGACAGGCACCTTCGGCGGCGTTGAGGTGGTCGTTGTTGACCTCCAACAAATTTCCGACCAGCGTCCCGTCCATCACGACGCCACCGCCCAAGCGGGCCGAATTGCTGTCGATGCTGTTTCGCTCCAGATAGCACCCTAGGCAGAAGACACCACCGCCAACCCCGCCGACCGCCGGATCCTCCTGCCACGGATCTTCCGGCGACGCGCCTTCCGGTCCGTACGCCCGATTCCCACCGATGGAGTTGGCGACGATCCGTGTGCCCGCGACCGCGTAGATGCCGCCTCCCCTGGCGCCGGCTCCATTGGCCTCGCAATTCCAAATGACGTTGTGATGGATGAGCGCGGGCGCCAGGCAACGGATCCCGGCACCGCCGGTGTCGTAGACGTTTCCACCATGGAGGGAGAAGCCGGCGACCTCCGTCATCGCCCCGGCCTCGGGTAGGATCGTGATGACCGGTGTGCCTGAAGAATCCGGCGACAGCGTCGGCCTCGGGTATGCGCCCGCAAGCCCGATCAGACGAAGCGGTCGATCGATCACGATCGACTCGTGGTACGTCGCCTGCGCGACCTCGATGTCGCTCCCGGGCTCGGCCGCGAGGATGGCCGCATCGATGGTCGGCTGGTCCTGGGGCACGCGGATCACGCGAGGCTTACCGACGAACAGGCTGCCGGGGAGCAGCTGCTCTGCCGCACCGCCGGCGCGCACCGCGAGATCGTAGAGCCCTAGGCGCGCGTCGCTCAGGTCGGCGGTCACGGCAAGGGTATCTTGGCTCGCGGTCGGATTTGCGCTGAGCGCGATCTCCTCGCCGCTCGCGCGGTGACGAAGGCGGTAGTCCGCGGTGGAATCGAGCTCATGTCCGACCAATCGCCCCACGAAACGCCCCGGCGCCTCGAGTCGATTGTCGATCAACGCTACGAAAGCCTGTGCGGCCATGCAGTGAGTCGGTGCGACGAGCCACACGAGAGCGAAGGCCGTGAGGGAAAGTAACGGACCTCGGGCGAGCCACCACGTGAATCGCATGTCGAACCTCGCGGCAGGAGGCCAGGGCGCATCGGCGAGGCGCGGTCGCCTGAACCGACGGCGGACCATGGATGCGAACGCGTCGAGGATAACGCCGCCCCGTCGCTTACGCAAAGCGTGGCGAAGCGGATCTCCTCGCCACGAGCACCCCGCGCTACCGCAGCACGATCAGCCGCTTCGTCGCCTCGCGTCCCTCCGCGCTCGCGCGGAAGAAGTACATCCCCGAGGCGACCGCGTTACCCGCGTCGTCG
>CAZZAH010000637.1:0-2565 GCA_964652115.1 uncultured bacterium
CGAGGCGATGGACCTCTTCTTACCGCACGAGGACTACGGCGACGACGACTGACCCGGCCGTGATAACGAAGGGCCGCGATCTCTCGACCACGGCCCTCGCGTTCATCGCACTCGAGCGTCGTGAGCTTACGGCGCGGTCGGCTCTTCTTCCTCGCCCGGGAAGTCGTAGAGCGCGGTCGAGAGGTAGCGTTCTCCATGACTCGCGAGCACCGCGACGATCATCTTGCCCGCGTTCTCCGGCCGCATGCCGATCTCGAACGCCGCGTGCGCGACGCCGCCCGAGGAGATGCCAACCATCAGCCCATCCTCGCGGCAAAGACGGCGGCCCATCTCGAGCGACTGGTCGTTCGACACGGTGACGATTTCATCGACGATATCGAGGTTGAGCACCTCGGGCACGAAGCCCGCGCCGATGCCCTGGATCTTGTGCGGGCCCGGCTGGAGCTCCTGCCCCGCGCGCTTCTGACTCAGGACCGGCGAGTGGATCGGCTCGATCGCGATCGACTTCATCGACGGCTTCTTCGCCTTCAGGACCTCGGTGCAACCGGTGATCGTGCCGCCGGTACCGACCCCCGCCACGAAGAGATCGATCTTCCCCTCGGTGTCTTCCCAGATCTCGATCGCGGTGGTCTTGCGGTGGATCTCCGGGTTCGCAGGGTTGCTGAACTGCCCGATGATGATCGAGCCGGGCGTCTCCTTCTTGAGCTCCTCCGCCCGCGCGATCGCGCCCTTCATCCCCTTGGCGCCCTCGGTCAGGACGAGCTTGGCACCTAGGGCCTTCAAGACCTTCCGCCGCTCGACCGACATCGTCTCCGGCATCGTGAGGACGAGCGGGATCTTCATCGCCGCGCAGACGAACGCGAGCCCGATGCCGGTGTTACCCGACGTCGGCTCGATCACCGTCGTCCCCGGCTTGATCACCCCCTTGGCCAACGCGTCCTTCACCATCGAGTAGCCGATGCGGTCCTTGACGCTCGACATCGGATTGAACGACTCGAGCTTGAAGACCACGTCGGCCTTGACCCCGAGCGCCTTTGCCACGTGCGGCGTGCGCACGAGCGGCGTCCGCCCGATGGTGTCGACGATGCTGTCGTAGATTCTGCCCATCTACATCCTCCTCTCGCGTTCCTGCTTCCTAGATCCCTTCTCCAAATCCGTAGGCGCGCTCCAGGATCTTCGTCTGCTTCGCCTTGCTCGTGCGCGTGTTGAGCACCTTCTCGCCCGGCGCCACCGATTCGATCACCCAGGTGTTGCCGCCGATCATCGCACCCTCGCCGATGACCGTCTCGCCGCCCAGGATGGTCGCGCCCGCGTAGACGACGACGTTGTCACGGAGCGTCGGGTGCCGCTTGTAGCCGCGGAGGAGCCGGCCGCGCGCGTCCTTCGGGAAGGAGATCGCGCCGAGCGTCACGCCTTGATAGATCTTCACGTTGTTGCCGATGTGCGTGGTCTCGCCGATGACGACGCCGGTGCCGTGATCGATGAAGAATGACTCGCCGATGGAGGCACCGGGATGGATGTCGATCCCGGTCTTCGAGTGCGCGTACTCGGTCATGATGCGCGCGAGGAGCGGCACGCCGATCTCCCAGAGCTCATGCGCCAACCGTTGCACCGTGATCGCCTCGAATCCCGGATAGGAAAAGATGATCTCTGCATAGCTCCGCGCGGCGGGATCGCCGTCCATCGAAGCCTCAACATCGAGCACGAGCAGACGACGCACCTCGGGCAAGCGCTTGAAGAACCGTTCGACCGCTTCCTCCGCCAGCTTCGCGATCGCATCACCGCCGCCGCCGTTCGACGCGCGGCCAATGCCCTCGTCCTCGTCCTCGAACTGATAGGCCAGGTAAACCTGCTCGTAGAGATCGGCCGCGATGTCGTCGAGGAGCGCGCCGACGTGGTACTCGACGTTCTCGCGGGTGAGGTGCTGCACGCCGTAGAAGCCGGGATAAAGGACGGCGAAGAGATTCTCCAGGATGCGCACGACAACTTGCCGCGAGGGCAGACGCCGCTCGGGATCAATGTGATTGGCGGGCACGCGGTAGGCGCCGTAGGTCGACACCACCTCCTGCGTGATCGCGCGAAGCCGATCGTGGAACGGGTGACGTTTCAAGGATCCCTCCCCCTTTGACCCAGAGAGTATCGGCCACGACTGGCCCTTAGTGAAGCGTCGGGGTTGCTTGCGAGACGCTAACGCAGCCAGACGAAGGAAGCCTCGCCGCTCCGCTCGCCCGACTCGACGCGCGCGAGATAGAGGCCGGCCGGCACCACGCGTCCCTCGCGATCGCGGCCGTCCCACACCCAGAGCGCGCGATTCCTTACCACCTCATCGCAAAGGCGCCGGCCCGCGATGTCGAAGATGGTGACTCGCGTGGTCGAGGCTGCGCCGCTCCAGGAGAGGGAAAGCCGTCGCGTGGCAGGTGATGGAAAGGCGCGCAGCTCGATCGTGGCGCGAGGCGCGTTGGAAGGTGCTCCTTCCCGCAGGGCGCTCACGGGGTCAGCCGCTGGACCATAGCTCGGTAGCGGGCGCCCAGCTTCGTACGCCCCGAGGTCCGGCGCGCTTCCGAG
>CAZZAH010000638.1:0-2564 GCA_964652115.1 uncultured bacterium
TCGCGATCTCGGGCGGCAACGGCAATCCGTCGTACGTCTGGATCTATCACGGCGGCGCGGCCGGCACCGACGACAACTTCGATCGCCAGTACACCGCCACCAGCAACAGCGGCCTCGGCCGGGGCATGTTTGCGGCGGGCGACACGAACGGCGACGGCTACGCCGACTTCGTCATCGGCGATGAGTCGGCCGACAGCGGCAATCCCGGCAACGGCTCCGAAGGCGCGATCTATCTCTATGAAGGCGGGCCGAGCGGGCTGCCGGCGAGCTACACCTCGATCGTCTACGGCGAGGAGGTCGATTCGGGCACCTACGGTCGCGTTTGTACAACCGCGGGCGACGTCAACGGCGACGGCTTCGGCGATGTCATCGTCGGCGACTGGGCCTTCGACAACGACAACGCCGGCTCCGAAGGAAAGGCCTACCTCTACGAAGGCGCGCCTAGCAAGAACGAGGGCACGGTCGACTGGACCGACGAGATCAACCAGGACAACGCGGAGTTCGGCATCTCCTGTGCGTCGGGCGACTGGAACGCCGACGGCTACTCCGATCTCGCGGTCGGCGCATGGCACCAAGACTCCGGCAACACGGATGAGGGCGACGCCTACGTCTACTACGGTGATCGTTCCGGCATCTCCACCGTTCCGAGTTGGACGGCCGACGCGGACCAGGATGGCGCGAGCTACGGCTACTCGCTCGCGACCGCGGGCGACGTGAACGGTGACGGCTACGAAGACCTCATCGTCGGCGCGCCGGTCTACGACAACCCGGAGCTGAATGAAGGCCGCGTGTGGCTCTACCTCGGCGGATCGGCCGGCCTCGCGACGGGCGCGGCATGGCGCGGCGATTCCAACGAAGCGAACGCGTGGTACGGCTGGTCGATCTCGAGCGCGGGCGACGTGAACGGCGACGGCTACTCCGACGTCATCATCGGCGTGCCGAAGTGGGACGGCAGCGGGCCGAGCGACCAGGGCATCGCCTATCTCTATCTCGGATCGGCCTCAGGTCTCTCGACGACCCCCGCGTGGCAACACCTGGGCGGCGAGGTGAACGCGAACCTGGGCTTCAGCGTCGCCTGCGCGGGCGACGTCAACGGCGACGGCTACTCCGATGTCGTGGTCGGTCTGCCGAATCGTTCATCCGGCCAGACCAGCGAAGGCATCGCCTACGTCTTCTTTGGATCGTCGAGCGGGTTGCCCTCGACGCCGAACGCGATCCTTCAGGCGAACCAGAGCGGATCCAACTTCGGCATCTCGGTCGCGGGCGCGGGCGACGTCAACGCAGACGGCTTCGGTGACGTCATCGTCGGCGCATCGAACTGGACGAACGGCGCGACGGGCGAGGGCGCGGTCTTCTGCTATCACGGGAGCGCGTCCGGGCTCTCGACCGTTGCCGCCTGGTCGGTCGAGGGTACGCAGGAGGGCGCGCATCGAGGCGAGGATGTCGGCACCGCCGGCGACGTCAACAATGACGGCTACAGCGACGTCGTGATCGGCACGCCCTACCTGACCGGTTCGTTCACTGAGGAAGGACGGGCGACCGTCTTCTTCGGCAGCCCGAGCGGGCTCGAGTCTTCGTCCACCTGGTTCGTGAACGGCGGGCAAGCGAACGCGCGCATGGGCGCGGCGGTCTGCTCGGCCGGCGACATCAACGGCGACGGGTTCGCCGACGTCGCGATGGGCGCGCCCGACTTCGACAACGGCTCAAGCAACGAAGGACGCGCGTTCCTCTACTTCGGCAACGAGCGCGGCCTCGATCGCGCGGTCAACCAGCTCCTCTCGAACGGGCACGCGAAGATCTCGCTCTTCGGGATGTCGGACACTTCGAACTCGGTGCGACTCTTTGGCTATGCGCGCACCGCGATGGGCCGCGGTCGCGTTCTCTTGAACGTGCTCACGACCAATGCGGGCCATCCTTTCCCCGACGGGATGCCGAACAACGACGGGGCGTGGCGCGACACCGGCACTCCGATCGCCGGCCTCGGCTCGCGCGTCGCCATCTTCACCGGTGAGCTCGGCCAGCTCGAGGATGACAACGCGTGGCACTGGCAGCTTCGTTGGCGCAGCGATTCGCCCTACTTCCCGTGGACGCCGTGGTTCTCGCCCGCGCGCGGCGCCAAGACGGAGACCGACTTCCGTACGCCGGCCGCGCCGAGCGATGTTCCTCTGGCCGACGCGAGCGGTCCGTCGATTCGATTCGCGCGCGTGGCGCCGAATCCGTTCTTCGAGTCGGTCACGATGCACTTCGTGGCGCCGGCCGCGGGGCCGGTCTCGCTCGCGATCTATGACGCGCAGGGTCGCCGCGTCGCCAAGCTCGTCGACGGTGCGGTCGAAGCGGGTGAGCACGCGGTCAGCTGGGATGGTACGAATGAGGGCGGCGAGCGCGCCGCGAGCGGAATCTACTTCGCGAAGCTGAGCGGCGGCGGACGCGAGCTGGCGCGGAAGATCGTGCTGTCGAGGTAATCACGCTAGATCGGTCGTAAGATTCAGGGTCCTTGGCGCTCCGGTCCACCACTCCTCGGGCGCGCCATGCCGGCCGGTTCGTCCTCGTGACGGGCCGGCCGG
>CAZZAH010000639.1:0-2564 GCA_964652115.1 uncultured bacterium
GCTGTTGCCGCAGCGCCGAGCGAGGGGCGACGGCGGCCATCCGTGGCCGCTTCCAGAAAGTCGTTGCAGACAGTGGCGAGGTCTTCGGGCAGAGCGTCGATCGCGGCGCGAACGTCGAGTTCGAAATCCCGCCGAGCGATTGGAGATGCCGAGGTGAGCGACGGGTACCGCCCGTGCCCCGCCGCCATCGCATCGTCAATCGGGACGGTCGTCGACCGGCCGCCACGCTTCGCGGCATGCTGGGTCCGGAGGATCGATGTACCGGCCCTGGTCATGGCGATGGCAAGGAATGCCATGGGCCGACCTCGCGACGGATCGAACTTCGGCCAGCGTTCCAGTGCGGCCAGAATGAGATCGGCGCGAAGATCCGCCGCGTCGTCGACGGGATAGCGGTTGCCGGTCAGACGGTTCGCGATCCCGTGGGCGGTCGCACCAAGTCGATCCAGATCGAGCGACGCGAACCGTTGAGACGTTGACGCCGTGGCGCACTCAGCCATGCGTCACCTCCTCGACGATCAACCTTGCAGGCAATCCGTGACGAACCTCGATCGCGACGGTGGCGACGCCAACGGCGGCCAGCTCGGCGAGGAGCTCAACGACCGCTCTCTTGACGGCGAAGTCGGCGTCGCCGATCTGCCTCGGGCTCGCCGACTCGGCCCCGAGCCTGACCTCTCGGATCACGCGGGGAGGCGGATCGAACACGGGCCGGCCGTTCGAGACGCTGAGCGACTCGATCCGGCCGAACCCGATGCGATGCATCATTGCGATTAGCCGCTGTGAGCCTTCATCGAGCGATGCCTTGCGAACCTGGGCGTTGGTGCTGTTCAAGCCGCACCGCCCTGGCCGAGCGGCGTGCGGCGGCGGTCGATGCCGTCGAGTTCTCGGCGAACCTGCTCGATGGCCCGGCGGTCAAACAGTCGGACGCGACCGGCCAGGGCAGCCGGTTTGATCCACGGGCGGGTCGCCAGAACTCGCACGACCCGGTGAATGGGTTCGTCCAGTTCGCTGGCGATCACGCCGGCGGTGATCAGCGCGGGCGGTGGTGTCGTATCGATACGGCGGGGTGGGGGCGCGATTCCCATGACGGCGGCTCCGATCCCGGGCGGCTTGCCCGGCTACCAGACCGCGGGTGGTCGCGCGACCGCCCTGGATGTCTCGGGATTCGCAGGACAGCAACCGGTCGCGACTGGTCGCGACCGCCCGTCCAGTGTCTTGTCGCAGCATTACCGCTCGGGCCGCTTCTTGGCGACCTTGTGCTGGCGGTCCTCGCGTAGCCGTTCGGCTCGCTGCTCAGCGGCGAGCTTCGCGATGATCTCATCACGGTCGCCGGGCGTGTCCTCGTCGCCCGCGTGATAAGCGTCGAGGGGTTCGCCCGTATCAATCCGGGCATCAACCGCTTCCTGGGCCGCCCTTGCCTCGGCGAGAGTCTCTCCGTGCGTCTCCGACGAGCCGACTTCCCGGGCCTTCTTTGCCTTCTCGGCCTCTTTGCGGCGCGCATTGAGGTACCCGGACCGCTCGATAGCCTTCGTCATAGTGGACGACCCGCAACCGAAGATTCTGGCAAGTTCGTTCCGGCCGGGGAAGAACCCGCCGTGCTTCTTGACGTGTGCCTCAGCCAGGCTCATGGCCTCTTGCCAGGTCATGGTGTCGGCTTGCGATGCCTTCGCGCTGCCGCCGCTGCTCTCGCGAGCCGAACCGCTCACGATGGCCTCGACCATCGGCAAGATCGCGTCGCGGAACGCCGCGGCGATGTCGGCGGCGTTCGTCAGGTTCACCTGTGTCGGACCGGGCGTCTTCGAAGCGCCGCCTGGCTCCGCAGCAACCCCGCGCAGTGCGACGAGCGTCCCGGTGCCGTGAACCGGCGGCCGATCCTCAAGACTCCCGGCCTTCATCACAAAGTCGATGACCCGCTCACGGCTGCCAATGAGTGCCGCGTGGTCCCGGGTCAACTTCGTGTCCAGCGGCACGCCCAGATCCGCCCTCGCGAGCAGGCCGTGCTCGGTGAGCCGCCATTCGTCGCCACCGACTTTCGTCACTCTGAACGGCCGGACGGCCCCCTCGGATCCCCGACGCCATTGGTCGATCGCCGCGGACCACCGGCTCCAGGATTCCGCCAGCAAAGGCTCGATCGCCTGAAGCAGTCCGGCCTCTCCGGTCACCGCGACCGTCGCTTCGATAGCCTCACCCTGACCCGCCATTCCCAGACGGATGGAGCTTCGTCGCTGCACAAGTCCTGCTTCCACAAGCAGCAAGATCGCCCGCTGTTCGGTCACCGAGAGCTGGTCAATGTCCACCGACTGCCACCGATCGGGGATACGCCGGAGGAGGGATTCGATCGCGTTGGTCAGGTCCTGGGTCATGCAGGCATGATCGTAAACCGCCGCACTCGCGTCGGCGTGGTGAAGGGTCGCAGGGCGCGGATCGTTGTTTCTGCTGCTCGTGGTTCGCGGCCGCCCGCCGTCCGGCGGGTTGATCGCCAGATGCCGACAGACTTATCCGCAATGCAGCTCGTTGTCGGTTCAGACCGCGTTTGGGGTATTCAGCCGAGGTCCAAAAACGACCGA
>CAZZAH010000640.1:0-2557 GCA_964652115.1 uncultured bacterium
AGCACGACCGGGATGCTCTCCTCGCCGCGACGCACCACGCCGAGCGATCGATCGCGGCCGATCCGCCCGAATGCACCGGTGATCGCGGCCGGCGAGATGATCCCGCGATCGAGCGCATCGCGATCGAGGTCGACGCGCAGCTCAGGCTCGCGTCCTCCGAAGACGGTGAGGCCCGAGATCCCTTCGACGCCCAGCAACCGCGGCGCGATGCGGTCGTCGACCCACTCGCGGAGCGCTTGATCCGTGCGCGGGCCTTCGACCTGCAGCACGAGGAAGTCGCCGCGCTGCATCTCTTCCGGCACGAAGCGTTCGATCTCGGGCGCGCGCACGCCGACCGGCAAGCGATCTTGGAGCGCCGAGAGCCGCTCGCGAAGGAAGACCTCCGCGCGATCGATGCTCGACTTTCGTTCGAAGGAGACATCGACGCGCGCCCAACCGGCGCCGCTGGTCGAGGAGACCTCGCGCGCGCCGCGAAGGAGCTGCACTTCCGACTCGACCGGCGAGGTGACCAGCGCTTCCATCTCCTCCGGCGTCGAGTTGGGCCAGGAGAGCTGCACGCTCAGCGCCGGATAGTCGAGGTCGGGCGAGAGCGAGAGCGGCAGCTCCACCATTGCGCCGAGGCCGAGGAGCAGAATCGCGATGTAGACCGCGCCGGTCGCGATCGGCCGCTTGAGTGGGAACATCAAGACTCTCACGACATGAGCCCGTGAGCGTGCGTCGCCGGCGATCCCGCGCGCTCGCGCCGTCCGGCAAGCAGATCGAAGAGCACGGGAATCACGAGGAGCGTGAGGATCGCGCCCGAGGTGAGCCCGCCGATCAGCACCGTGGCCATCGGCGCGCGCAGCTCGGCGCCGCGACCGAAGTACATCGGGATCAGGCCCAGCAGGTTCGTCACCGTGGTCATGAGGATCGAGCGATACCGATCACGGCTCGCGGTGCGGACCGCCTCACCTGCGCTGTGCCCTCGTTCGACCAGCTGACGAAGGTAGTCGACCTTGAGGATCGCCTCGTTGTCGACCACGCCGACCAGGATCACGAGGCCGATCGCCGCGAGCGCGCTGACCGATTCGCCGGTCACGAGAAGTCCGACCGCCACGCCGATCAGGGCGAGCGGCACTGAGGCGAAGACGAGCAGCGGCAACTTCACCGACTCGAACTGCGCGGCCAGGATGAGCACCACGAGCCCGGCCGAGAGCGCGAACGCAAAGAGGATCCCACGGAGGGTGCGCCGCATCTCCTGCCACGCGCCGCCGTAACGAAGACTGTAGCTCGGCGGCAATCCGACCTCGGCCGCCGCGCGCTCGAGGGCTTGCTTCACCAACGCGACATGCCGCATGGCGCCGTCCCATCGAATGGCGACGATGCGCGCTTGATCCTCGCGCAGGAGAAGCGCGGGGGCGGCTTCCGCACGCACGGCGAACAGCTCATCGATCGGAAAGCTGCGACCCCCGACGACGACCGAACCTTCGCCCGGCGCCGCGGTCGATCGCTCGCGCACGACGACCGGATGCTCCTCGTCGAAGCGGCGAAGATCGGTTGCGGAAAGCCCGGAGGTCCGCGCCTGGATCGCGTCGAGCACTTCCTCTTCGCGAAGACCGTGACGCCAGAGCGCGTCCTCCTTCACCGTCATTCGATAGCGCGGTTCGTACTCGGCGCGGAGGAGCTTGAGCGGCTGTCCCGACTCCGCCAGCCGAGCCTGCGCGCTTGCGCGGATGCGATCGGCGATGCGCTCGGCCTCGATCGGATCCGGGCCTTGAAGCTCGGCGGTGAGCGTGGCGTCGCCCGAGGGCAGCAGCGACATCAGCTCGGGTTGATCCGGCTCGACCTCGATCTGGGCGCCTTTGCGGCCGTTCCACTCGCGGAGAAGATCGGCCACCACGGCATCGCGATGCGCGACGGCGCGCGGCTTCAAGCGAACGCGCAGGCTCGCGCGATTCCGTTCACGCTCCGCGCCATTGGGATCGAGCTCGGCCGCGGCGCCGATCGCGGCGAAGACCTGCTCCACCTCGGGCCTGCGCGCGAGCCACTCTTCCATCGCCTGCACCGTCGCGTCGGTCGAGGAGAGGTCATGCCCCGGCGGTAGGCGCAGCGAGAGCTCGACCTCTTGGCTCGCGACCTCGGGCAGAATCTCGCGCGGCAGAGAGAGCAGAACGGCCGCGCTCACCACGAGCATTGCCGCGATGAGCGCGAGGAAGCGACGCGGCCGCGCGAGGCAAGCTTCGAGCGTGCGGTGATAGAGCCCGTAGAGCGGCTTCCGTTCGATGGTGGGCGGCATTCCACCGAAGCGACCGACCAGCATCGGCAAAAAGGTGAGCGACACCAACACGCTCATCCCGAGCGACACGCAGACCGAGAGCGAGAGATCGCGCAGCAGCGTTCCGATCGGTCCCTTCACCAGCGAAACGGGGAGGAAGACCGCGACGGTGGTCAGGGTCGACGCGATGATCGGCATCGTCATCTCGCGCGCGCCCTCCGCCGCCGCCTCGCGCGGAGGACGTCCTTCGAGCTGCAGGCGATGGATGTTCTCGAGCGCGATCACGCTGTTGTCGACCAGCAT
>CAZZAH010000641.1:0-2554 GCA_964652115.1 uncultured bacterium
CAAGCAGACCCCCCCGGGCCCCGATGAGATTCCGGCCCTGCGAGAACTCGAGCTTGATATGAAGGCGCTGTCAGAGCTTTCTGCCGCCCAACTGCGTCCCAAGCTCGAGCCGCTCGCCAACGCGTATGCCGAGTGGATCCTCCAGCAGAGGGCCCGCGTCGACGATCCCGCCGTCGGGCTGGATACACACCGCCAGGCAGCAGAGGAAGCTCTTGCCGCCTGCGACACCGCCCGACAGCGCATCGTTGATGGCATCGCACTGCTCGAGAGTTCCCCGGACGCCGCGAAGGCCTTTGCGTTCGCGAATCGGGCGATGTGGCTCCAGCGAACACGATCGATCTATGCGCAGGAGCGGCGGCGTGGTCAAACGGTCACGCCTGAGCAGTGCGACCAGCCCGCCAACCGCCGCTGGTTCCCGTTCCAGCTTGCGTTTGTGCTGCTGAACCTTCCTTCCCTCGCCGATCTGCACCATCCCGATCGGACCGACCCGGTAGCCGCGACTGGCGACCTCCTTTGGTTTCCGACCGGCGGTGGAAAGACCGAGGCGTACCTTGGTTTGGCAGCGTTCGCGATGGCGATCCGCCGTCTGCGCCCATTGGTGGGCGGACACGTCGGCACCGCCGGCGTCGCGGTCTTGATGCGGTACACGCTGCGGCTTCTCACGATCCAGCAGTTCCAGCGTGCGTCGGCATTGATCTGTGCATGCGAGTTCCTGCGGCGAGAGGCCATCGCTGCCGGCGACGCCCGTTGGGGACAGACTCCTTTCCTGATTGGCCTGTGGGTCGGGTACAGGACGACGCCGAACACCACTGCCCAGAGCGCCGAGGCGCTGCGAAGTGATCACGGGCACTGGCAGGGCGGCTCGTTTGGATCTCCCGCCCAGCTCAAGCATTGCCCATGCTGCGGCTGCGAAATCCGTCGCGGTCAGGGCGACATCCGGGTTGATCCGTATCCGGGCGGCGCGGCCCGCACGCTGATGTTCTGCAGCGATTCCCTCGGGCGCTGCCCGTTCTCCGCCGCCAAGTCACCCAGCGAGGGCATTCCAGCGGTTGTTGTTGATGAGGAAATCTACCGCCGCCTGCCGACGCTGCTGATCGCCACGGTCGACAAGTTCGCTCAGATGCCCTGGAAAGGAGAGGTTCAGACCCTCTTCGGCCGCGTGAGTGGGCTTTGCCCTCGGCACGGATTCCGATCGCCGGACCTCGAGGATTCTGATCGTCACCCCGCCGCGGGCGGGCACCCGGGGACGAAGACCATCGAGCATCCGCCCCTTCGGCCGCCGGATCTCATCATCCAAGACGAACTCCATCTGATCAGTGGACCCCTCGGATCGCTCATGGGGCTCTATGAAACGGCCGTTGACGAACTTGCCTCGTGGGAGTTCGAAGGCAAGCGGATTCGCCCAAAGCTCATCGCATCGACGGCAACAATCCGGCGCTCACACGAACAGGTTCGAAGCCTCTTCCAGCGGAAAGTGGCAGTCTTTCCGCCGCACGGTCTGGACGCCAGCGACAACTTCTTCGCGAGGGAGCGTCCGCCGAGCGACGAGTTCCCAGGCCGTCGCTACATCGGGATCTGCGCGTTCGGTAAACGCCTCAAGGCAGCGCTCATCCGTACGTACGTTGCATTGCTCGCGGCGTCGCAGCGTCTGTATGACACTCCGGGGTCCGGGTACGGGGTGCATGCAGATCCGTGGATGACCCTCGTCGGCTACTTCAACTCCCTCCGCGAACTCGGTGGCATGCGTCGTCTCGTGGACGACGACGTGGCTTCCCGACTTGAGGACACGGACCAGCGAGGTCTCGCACGCCGGCGGAAGCCGTTCGTGGAGGAACTCACCTCCCGTAAGGCCTCCACGGAGATTCCCGACACGCTCGATCGTCTGGAAGTGAGCTTCGATCCGGTTGAGGATGCCCGTCGACTTCAAGCCCGACGTGCCGGACAGGTCGTGGGGCCGGGCCCGATCGACGTGATGCTCGCGACGAACATGGTTTCGGTCGGTGTCGACGTCAAACGGCTGGGGCTCATGGTCGTGTCGGGGCAGCCCAAGAGCACGGCCGAGTACATCCAGGCCACGAGCCGTGTGGGCCGTTCACATGCGGGCTTGGTCGTCACCGTGCTCAACTGGGCTCGGCCCCGAGACCTTTCCCACTACGAGCGGTTCGAGCACTTCCATGCCACCTTCTACAAGCACGTGGAGGCTCTCTCCGTCACGCCCTTCGCCAGCCGTGCCATCGACCGTGGCGTTGCGGCGCTCCTGGTTGCGATGGTGAGGTTGGGTCAGACAAAGTACAACACCAATCTCGCCGCTGGCCAGATCGACCCCAACGATCCGCTCTTCGCGCAGGCCATCGCAAAGATCCGCGACCGCGCCGCGCAGGTAACGGGAAGCGAAGAGCTCGGTCGGGAAGTCGAGGAATCGCTCAAGGGCCTCGTGAACCACTGGCAGGCACGTGCCGCCGACCGCTCCAGCGGCTCACGATTGGGATACCAGTCCGAACGAGACGACGTTACGCGAGGATTGCTCGAAAAGGCCGGGATGGGCTCACGCTCA
>CAZZAH010000642.1:0-2548 GCA_964652115.1 uncultured bacterium
GGACGCCGATCGCGTGCTCGGCGAGTACACGCTCATTCACTCACGGTGGGCGGAGAAGTAGGAAGCGATCTCGCGGATCGAACGCGACCCGATGTTGCCGCGCCCTGGCTACCGACGAAGATGGCGTGGCCCATCCCCACCATGCCGGCGCTCCGAATGGCCGTACCCACGGTTTGCAGAATGTCCGGCGCGGGCACGAGAGCCAGCACGAGGTTGACCAGCAGCCCGGCGCCAAACAGACGGACCGCGAGCTTCGGCAGTCCTCCCACCCGCAGAGCTCCGCTGGCAAAGAGAAGGCCTCCGACTACCATGAATGCCCCGTGAACCGTGTAGGTAGCCCCGAGCTGCTCCCACAACGCCTCGTAGCTCGGTGCATGAGTTGCCAGCGCATAGAGCGTGGTGTGCGCGAAGTACGTGAAGGCGACCCCGTACAGAAGCGAGCCGATCAGGGCGGCCAAACCGAGCTCTCCTTGACGGATCGCATAGGTCCCTAGCAGCACCCACGGCATCGGGAGGAAGGCGAGGTAGTTCAGCCAGAGCTGCGCCGCCGAGAATCCATGTTGGTACCACTCCATCGCGTCGGTGACGCTGTGAAGGATCGGCGCCACGATCGCGGTGACGCCGACAACGATGTGCAGTGACTCGGACGCACTCGCTGACGTGGCGGAGCGAGAGCGGCTCACGCGCTCTCGGTGCGCTGCAGGATGGCCTTCATGTCCTCGAAACCCAGCGGTGCGGAGGTGTGCTCGTGGATGATCCTAAGATCGCCTCCACTCCTCGTTAGCCCCCAAGAAACGCGATTCTGCATGGAACGAAGCTGTTCGTCTTGGGCCGATAGTCCCGCGTAGGTCGCGAACGCGCTCACGATGGCGAGGTCTCGATCTCCTGACACTCTGACCTCGGCGAAGGAAACCTTCACCTTCTCCTCACCCAGGGATGTCAACCAGGCTTCCACTGCTGCCCGCCAGGACGCAGCACCTTCATACGACCACACTCCCCACGCATCGAAAACCCTGACCTCAGGATCGTAGAGCCGCATGAACCCTTCGACGTCTTTTGCATGAACCGCGGTCGCATACGCTTCGAGCAACCGTTGGATCGACTGTTCTAGGTCCGACATTGCTTGGCTCCGAATTTCGAGTGCAATTCAGCTTCGGTGGACTCAGGCGACAACACGCCCCCGACGGGAGGCGCCTGGCACCGGGCAAATCTAGCGCACGACCCAGATCGGTCGCAGAGCTCTGTTCGGTTGGTCGACCTCCGCCGTCGATGCCGGCCGCCAGCTACCCCGGCTCCACCATCCGGTGATGCGCCGCCTCCGCGACATGCGCGCGAGTGATCTTCTCCGACCCCTCCAGATCGGCGATGGTGCGCGCGACGCGAAGCGTGCGATGGACGCCGCGCGCCGAGAGCGAGAAGGTCGTGACCGCCTTCTCGAGCAACGCCTGCGAGTCGGCACCGATCTCGCAGTGCTTCTGGATCGCCTCGACATCCATCTGCGCGTTGCAGAGGGGGACCGAGGCGAGCGACGACGCGCTGGAGGACGATGCGCGCGGTCCGACCGACGATGAGGACGCGCCCGCTCCGAGAAGGCGCAGCCGCTGCACTTCGCGCGCCGCCGTGACGCGCGCACGCACGACCGCGGAAGCCTCCGCCTCGGGTGCATCGGTCACGACCACCTCGCGCGCCGGCAGCGCGGGCACGTCCACGTGGAGATCGATGCGATCGAGCAGCGGACCGCCGATGCGCGCGCGATAGCCCTGCACCTGGCTCGGCGTGCAGCGGCAAGCCTTGCGAGGGTGGCCCAGGAATCCACAGGGACAGGGATTGAGGGCGCCCACCAGCATGAATCGACACGGAATCCGCACCGAACGACCGAGGCGGACCAAGGTGAGCGCGCCCTCTTCCACCGGTTGGCGAAGCAGGTTCAGCACCTCGCGCCGAAACTCCGGCATCTCGTCGAGGAAGAGGACGCCGAAGTGCGCGAGGCTCACCTCGCCCGGGCGCGGCACGAGACCACCGCCGACCAAGCCCGCGCTCGTGATGGTGTGATGGGGCGCGCGAAAGGGACGCTCGCGCAGGCGTGACACTCCCGGCGGCAGGCGTCCGGCGACGCTGTGCACCAGGGTCACCTCGAGCGCTTCCTCCTCGCTCAACCGTGGAAGGATGCCGGGTAGGCAGCGCGCGAGAAGTGTCTTCCCCGCACCTGGTGGCCCGGAGAGCAGGAGATTGTGCCCGCCCGCCGCGGCGATCTCGAGCGCGCGTCGCGCCGCGGCCTGCCCCCGCACCCAACGCAGATCGGGATGGTCGGTCGCTGCTCGATCGGTGCTCGAGTCGTGCGCGTGATCGGCCGCGCGGACATCGACCGGCGTGAGCGAGCTCGACTCGATCTGCGCGAGCAGCTCCGCGAGCGACCGAGCGGCGTAGACCGGGATCCCTCCGATCGCGTCGGTCTCTGGGACATTGGCCTCGGGCAGGATGATCCCGCGACGGCCCGAGCGCGCGGCCGCGAGCGCGAACGCAAGCGCCCCGCGGATCGGACGGATGC
>CAZZAH010000643.1:0-408 GCA_964652115.1 uncultured bacterium
CGAATTGGATCTCCGCCCTCTGCCGGTACGCGCCACAGAAACGTGCCTTGGCCCTGACCCCGCTCCGACGCGAAGACGATCGAAGAGCCGTCAGGCGAGAAGCGTGGGCTCCACTCGTTGACGAAGAAGTCGGTGGTCAGGCGCGTCGCGCGGCTCCCACCGACCGGAACGGTGGCGACCCACGATTGGATCGAGGCGGTGAAAGGCCAGTCGCCTTCGCCAAAAGCGATCCTGGTGCCGTCGGGCGACCAGTCGAGCTGATAGAACTCCGAGACGAGCGAGCAGAGAGGCTCCGGCGCTGCTCCCGGATTCGGCTCGATCGACCAGATGCCCGGGCGACTCCCTGGACCGCTCGACAGGTAGCCGGCGAACGCGATCCGAGCTCCGTCGGGAGACCAAGCGGGATAG
>CAZZAH010000643.1:418-1648 GCA_964652115.1 uncultured bacterium
TGCAGGAGCGCTTGGCCAAGCTGGCCGGGGGCGTGGCGGTGATCCGGGTCGGCGCGCCTCCGGCCGCGTCGACCAGGTAGACACCGGTGCCCCCGGACTCGACCTTTGCATCGAACGCGATCTTCTGCCCGTCGGGTGACCAGTCGGGATGAGCGACGTTTCGCAGGCCTTCTCGCGGCGTGAACAAACGCCGCATTCGGTCGGCGCAGCGCGGCTGGTTCGACAGCGCGGACCAGTTGGGCCATTCGTCGGCGGTCTTGATCGCGAAGGAGCACCAGCTGCGCGACGGGAGCCCTTGGACGCTGAGCGACTCGCGGGTCCCGCTCGCCGCCGGCGTCAAGGCTTGCTCGATCGGCGTCGCCTCGTCCCAGGTTGCGTCCGTGATCGGAGCGAGCGCGTAGCGGATCGCATAGCGAGACGCGCGGCCACGATCGGCATCCCCGCCGGGCGCACTCCAGGTAAGAAGAAACTCGCCCGACGCCGTCGACGCGGCGTCCAAATCCGCCACCGCGGACGGCGGGGTCGCATCGACCCAAGTGTTCGTCGCCAGGTTCGAGATCGCGGAGCGGTTCTGCGCTTCGTCGCGTGCGCGCAATGCGAAGAACCGGGGCCCGTACACTACGCCGCCGATGCGAACGTTCTCGGGCCAACCCGCGTCGTGCGGTGTGGGAAGCGAGTCGACCACGACGGACGAGTCCCAATTCGCCTCGGTGATCGGCGCGCTCCAGTGCCGAAGCTCGTAGTCGGAGGCGCGGCCGGACATCCCGTCATCTCCGGGAGCGGTCCAGAAGAGCAGCGCTTCGGATGGCTCGATCACGGAGACGGCGAGGTCGTTCACTGTGCCCGGTGGAGTGCGGTCTCCGAGAGGACGGGTGCCTTCATCGGAGCCACACGCGGTGAGGGTGGCCAGGCAGAGCAGGATGAACGCGGCTCGCGGCGAGGTCACAGGATCTCCTCCAAACCTCCGCCAGCGAGTATCCCGCGCGCCGAGCTCGATCGCAAGCGCCACCCCGCGGGCAGCGCTCCTCTTTAGCGGATGACCACTCGCGTGCTCGCGGAGTGCGCTCCCTCGCCGCCGATCGCCTGCAGCCAATAGCAACCTCGCGAGAGGTTCGGGAGCGCGACCTCGTTCCCGCTGACCCTTCCCCGCGTCACGGATGCGCCCAGCGCGTCGAACAGCCGGTATTCGGAGATCTCCTCGCGGGCGCTCCAGCGAAGTTGGATCGGGCC
>CAZZAH010000643.1:1658-2545 GCA_964652115.1 uncultured bacterium
GATTCGGAAAGGCCTCCAGGGCGAGCGCGACCTCACTCACCGCGCCGACCGCGGCGGTGCCCGGCAACAGGTGGGTGAAGATCCTTCCCGTGAGCGTGCCGGCCCAGAGGGTGCGGCCGCTTCTCGATTGGGAAAGGACGCCGTAGCCCGCGTCCTCCGATTGCTGCTCGATCCAGTGCGCGCCCGCATCGCTCGAGTACTTGATGTAGAAGTGGTCGGCCGGACTCGGGATGTACCAGCACTCGCTTCCGACCGCCAAGACCTCTTGGTTCGCGCCGAGCGAGTTGTCGACCTGGGTCCAGCTCTGCGCGCCGTCGGTCGTGACGTATACGAAAGGCCAGTTGGCATAGATGGCCAGGCCGAAGAGCTCGTTCGCGAACGCGACGTGCGGCGCGTTGCCGAAGGTGATTCCCTGGCCGGCCGGCACGATCCAGCTCGCCGCCGAATCGTCCGAGAAAGCGATATCGCCGTTGGTCATCACGACCCACATCCGACTTTCGTGCACCCAGAGCTGTCCGTTCCCGGCCGACTCCGCGATCGGGGCGGGCGGCTGCGTCACGCCTGAGGTGGACCAGCTGCTCCCGCCGTTCGTCGTCCGGTGGAGCTGGCCGAAGTGCGTGAGGTAGCCGTTCGTCGCGTCGAGCATCCAGAGGACCGGGATCCGCGACCCGCCGGGCGCGAAGACGAGCGACCACGAGGTGCCGCCGTTCGTCGTCTTGTACGCGGCGCCCATGCCGGTCTTGAAGCCGACGTCGGCGTTCACGACCACGAGTCCCGAGGGCACGAAGTTCGGGTCGCCGGGCGGAACCACGGTCCAGGCCTGGCCTCCATTCGATGTCTTGTACAACCGGTTGAAGTTGGTGATGAACCAACAGACTTGATCATCG
>CAZZAH010000644.1:0-2544 GCA_964652115.1 uncultured bacterium
TGGCCGGTGCCATGCAGGCCGCGCGAATCGTAGTCCCACGTTCCCTTGCCGAAGATCCCGAACCCCGAGTCGCCGTCCATGCGATCGCCACCCGGCGTTTTGATGGAGGGACCTCGAGTCGGGCCGAGGCCGCCCATGCTGGGATCGCCAAAGAGGCCGCCGCCCGGACCGCTACCATCCATTCCTCCGGGAATGCCGTAACCGGACCCGCCGAAAGGATTGTTCTTCCCGAGCCCCGGGATGTAACTGCCCACATCTCCGGGCAAGCCGCTCTTGCCGAATCCGGTCACGGAGTCGGGCACGGCCTTCTTCGCGATGACCTCCGGCAGTGACTGCGGCGTCGCGAGCTTCCTGATTTTGGCGGTGTCCACCCGAATCGCGGCGAAGTCGCTGGTCTGAGCACTCGTGATCTTCATCGGTCCATCTCCTTGGAAAGTGGCCTGCGTCGTTGCTACTTCCCTTATCCGAGATGGAGAGGACTCAGTTGCCTCGCTTCGCCGCGACTTGCTCCATTTCGATCAGCGCATATCCGAGCCGACCATCGCCTTGTTCGGAAAGCTCGGGGGCGAGGGCCTCAGGATCGGCTCCGCTTCGAGCTTCTGCTTCAAGTAGGCGATCGCGCGATCGAGCTGCGGATCACGCCCCTCCATCAACGCGGTGGGATCGTCATCGACCACGACGTCGGGATCGACCCCCTTGCCTTCGATGATCCATCCGCCGTCCGGCACCCACGCGCCGTAGTTGGGAATGAAGAGCCTGCCGCCGTCGACCAGCGTGTAGCCGCCGCCGCTGCCGACCTCGCCGCCCCAGCTTCGCGTGCCGATGACCGGACCGAGCTTGAGGCGTTGAAAGGCATCGCAGAACTCCTCCGCGTTTGAGCCGCTGGCGTCATTGACCAGAGCGACGCTGTGCCCAGCGAAGGCCCAATCCTGCCGTGACCACGACACGCCGTGCCGCGGCTTGAAGTAGGAGTAGGGCTTCGATGCCATCTGCAAGAGAAGCATGGCGTCGATGTATCCGCCGCCATTGAAGCGAACGTCGTAGACGATGCCGTCCTTCTTCAGATTGGCGTAGTAGTGCTTGGCGAACTCGCGGAATCCGCCGTCTCCCATGTCGGGAATGTGGACGTAGCCGAGGTTCTCCCCGCCGTGCTCGCGGACGTATGCGGTGCGACCGGCGACCCAGTCGTAATGGCGCGCCTGCCATTCTGACGACATCGGCTTGACCAGCACCTCGCGCGCGCCATCGAGCGACGGCTTGCCGTTGACCGTGAGCGCGATGGAATGTCCACCGGTGCCGGCGAGCAGCGCCTGAATGTCCTGATCGGCCCGCACCGGGCGCCCGGCAACGGCGAGGATGTATTCGCCGACCTTGACCTCGGCGCCGGGCGTGAGCAGGGGCGAACGCGCGTCGAAGTCGAAACCGTCGCCCGGGAAGATCTTCGTGACGCGGTAAGAGGCGGTCGATCCCGCCACCGGCTCGAGGTCGGCTCCGAGATACCCCATCGGCTGGCTTGGCGAATCGGGGAGGTCTCCGCCACCGACGTAGGCGTGGCCGCAGTTCAACTCCGCGATCATCTCGCCGAGGATGAAGTTCAGATCACTGCGATCGGCCACGGCCGGGAGGAGCGCCTCGTACTTCTTCCGCACCGCGGGCCAGTCGACCCCGTGGAGATTCGGGTCGTAGAAGAAGTCACGGCCAATGCGCCAGGCCTCTTCGAAGATCTGCCGCCACTCGAGCCCGGGGTCGATCGTGAGGCTCCACCCGTCGGTTTCGACCTTGCCCTTGTCGGTCGGCATCTCGTCGGCGGTTGCATCCATCACGGTGAAGCTCTGGTCGTCCTCGATCAGGAGCTTCTTGGCGTCGCCCGAGAGTTGGAAGCCGCTCATCTTCGCGACCACCACCTTCGACTTCTTCTCCTTGAGGTCGTAGGAGTGGAGCTTCTGCGTCGGCGGATCATCTCCCGCGCCCTGGTCGAAGGTCGCGAGCAGGAGGCGGCCCTCGATCGCCTCGATCCGGTAGTAGTGATCGGCCGCCATCGGTACGTCCATCACGCGCGACTCGAGGCCCGCGAGGTCGACCTTCACCTCCGGCAGCTCAGGCTGGCCTGATTTCTTCGCGTCGTCCTTCTTCGCATCGTCCTTCTTGTCGCCCTTGGCATCGTCGTCCTTGGCGGAGTCGGCCGCCGCGCCCTCCTGATCGTTGTCGTCGAGGAAGGGCGACTTCGTATCGGCCGCGAGCGCGATCACGGTCGGCTTGGTGTAGCGATCGAAGGAGAAGTAGTGGTTCGCGCCGACGTAGCGCGGATCGAAGTCGCGGTCGGCGAGGAAGTAGAGGAACTTCCCGCTCGAATCGAAGGCCGGCGCGGCGCAGCTCATCTCCGCGCTGGTGAGGATGAGGTTCTTCTTGGTCGCGATCTCGTAGAGCCTGACGGTCCAGTTCCAGTTCGGCTCGAGGTGTACGAAGGTGAGCCACTTTCCATCCGGGCTGAAACGATACGAATCGTTGACCAGGTTGTACGAGCTTCCCTGCTCGCTCTCATCC
>CAZZAH010000645.1:0-2532 GCA_964652115.1 uncultured bacterium
GGTGATCCTCTCGATTGCGCGCGGCTGGATGCCGTCCTCCTCGCCTTGCGCGAAGGCATGCCAGCTCTCTCCGTCCCACGCGGCGATGCCCCACGACTCGAGGCCCGCGACGCGATTGAATTCCCCGCACGCCAGCAGCACGTCGCCGTAGGTCGCGAGGTCGAGAACGCGGCCTGGTGACGAATGGGAGTCGATCTCCATCGCGACCGACTCTCCGAGGTTCCACCAGTACTCGCCGTCCCAACGCGCGATCGCGGAGGCGGGGCGCCCACCAGCACTCTCGATCGTTCCGCCGAGGATGATCTCGCCTCGAAAGCTCGCGAGCGCGCGGGGCGTGCCCTGAACCCCCGACTCCATGCGGTGCCAGGCGACGCCGTCGTAGCGTGCCACCTGGTAGAAGAGCCCACCGCTGTTCCAGCGCAGAGAGCCGGCGACGTAGAGCTCGCCGGCAAGGGTCGTCATGCAGGTGACGTCACCGATGCGGATGGGCGGCGTGAGTGGCGTCCAACGAACGCCGTCCCACTGCTGAATCGGGAAGCGCTCCTGACCGTCGATGGAAAACGCGCCCCCACCGGCGACGAGTCCGCCCCGGAAGCTCTGCAACGCCGTGATCTCGAAGTCGGGCGGAGGCGGGATCGCGTTCCACTCGTGGCCGTCCCAGCTCGCCAGACCGTTCGCGCTGGTGCGGCCGGCAGAGGAAAACTCACCCGCGGCGACGAGCTGGTCTTGCCACACACCCAAGACGGTGACGCGCCCGTCGAGTCCGTCGCCTGCGCTCATCGCCCGCCACGTTCCATCGCGAAGCTCCGCCAGGTTGCTCGCGGGCACGCCGTCGATCTGGGAAAAGTAACCGCCGAGGACGAGCGCGCCGTCGCGATTCAAGACCACCAGAACCCTCGCGGAGCTATTCGCGTAGGACGGTTCCGCGACCAGGGTCCACTGACCGTCCTCGAATCGCCGCAGGGCCGCACGCCGTTCGTATTCCACATCCCAGCGTTCCGAGCGGTAGAGCGAATCGCCGGCGACGACCATGCTCACTTCCACATCGACCACGGGTTCGCCGAGAGGTCGCCACGCTCCATCGATCCAGCGCTCGCATCGTATGGTGTCGCGCGAGGTGGTGGTGCGGATCGGAGCTCCTCTCCAGCGACCGAGCGGGACCCCTTCGTCATACTCGAAGTCGAGCGGCGTCCACTCGCCGTCGCGGAGCAGGACGGCATTCCGCGCCTCGAGCCCACCGATGGTCGTGAAGCTGCCTTCGATCAAGAAGTCACTCCCCCAGGCGCGGATCGAGTAGGGGTAGTTGTACTGGCGCGTGACCGGCGTCGCGAAGATCCGCGACCAACGGCCTTCGCGGAAGAGATCGACGAAGGAGCTGTCGGAGACGATGACCAGGCGCGCGATCTGGTCGCCGTTGCAGGCGATGTCGTAGGTCCGCAGTTCGGGCGCCGGCGGCTCGAACGGAGTCCACGATCCTTTGTCACGCACGAGAAGCTTTTCTCCGGTGTCGGAGACCAAGGCGCCGTGCCAGAGAAAGAGCGCCGAACCCGAGGCGATCGGCTCGGCCGACCATCGCTCGCCGTCCCAGCGAGCGAGCCCCGAGCACTCCACCTCGCCGATGTGCCGGAAGGATCCTCGCGCGATGAATCCGTCTCCGTCAGCAATAAGCTGATCGACGGAGCCGTCCGGTCCCGGAGGACGGAATGGAATCCAGGCGTCGTCCGCGGAACGCGCGCTCGCGGCAAGCACGCCCGCCAGCATCGCCGCGAACAACGACGCGAGGAGGAACGCCGCGGAACGCTCGAGCGCGCGCATCATCGGATCACCACCAGGCGCCGCGTGGCGCTTCGCCCACCCGCGGAAAGGCGCAGGAAGTAGCTCCCGATCGGAAGCTCCGCGCCCCCTGCATGCGGCACGCGAAGCTGGAGGAACCCGGCCTTCGGCACATCGAGGCGCGCCGAGTCGACCTTTCGACCGAGCACGTCGACGAGCTCGTACTCGAGCGTCGATGGCGCGGTCAGATCGAGCAGCACGCGCGTCTCGGTCGAGAATGGATTCGGCCCAACGGAGAAAACGCGAAGCGCGGGAGGAGCAATGTCGGATGCGGGGAGACCGTCGAAGCGCGCGAAGCCGGCCGAGGGAGTCTCTCCAACCTGGTCGAAGTCACCGCAGGCGTAGAGCGATCCGTCCCAGGTCGCGAGATCCCGCACCGAGTAGATCCGATCGGAGAGGAGGCTCCAGGCCTCGCCGTTCCACCGGGCGATCACATCCTCGCGCTCCACGCGGCGCTCGAGGAAGCTTCCATAGGCGTAGATGGCCGCACCGTCGGACGCGAGCTGATAGATCGCCACCGGGCGCGGGTCTCCGGGGCGACCCTGCGCGAAGGGGTGCCACCCTTCGTCGTCCCACATCGCGATGCCGGGCGAATAGACCCCACCGATGTTCGTGAACAAGCCGCACGCCACCACCCCCGGGGAGAGCGCGAGCAGGTCGTAGAAGCTCCCGGACTCGGCGGCGACCACGATCCCGCCG
>CAZZAH010000646.1:0-2524 GCA_964652115.1 uncultured bacterium
TGTCGTAAACATGTCCACTCGCACCGAGGGTCTGAACGCCTCCCGGCACGCGCAGGTTGTAAGGCTGTTGCTTATCGGCGTGATCTCGCGCGGTTACGTTGCGCGAAACGACGAGGGCTAAGTCATGCGCGCTCAGGTACGACTGAAACGCCGGGATGCTGACCCCCTCTTCGCTGAAGACCTGCGACTCTTGCGAGGGCAGTGCGGGTGAGCGATGTGGCGGGCGCGGGCGGGCGCGCACCTCCACCGGATTGAGTTGCCAGAGCGGCCCGGAGTAGGTCACGAGCACATCGGGATCGTAGTAGCTCACCGTCTTCGTGATCACGGGGGTGAGCGGCTGATCAGCCACCCAGTAGCCGCCCGAGAGCGTGAGGCTCTTCAGGCGGAAATCGTAGCGCGATTGCGGATGCGCGCGCGTTCCCAGGTTGTAGTCGACGCCGGTCTCCGCGGTGTGGATCGCGATCACCGTGCCGTCGGTCAAGGGGAGCGGATCGCGATAGAGCCCACTGTGATTGGGCGAAGGATTCTCGCTCGGCTGGCTGGTATCGCGATGCGTGATGTAGGTCACGTCCATCTGATCGGGGTTCGCGCCGAGCGGCGAGGCGAGCGAGATGATCTGCCCCGCGGCATGGGTGTAGAACTCCGGCGCGTCGATGCCGACGTAGGTGCCGGCCGTGTTCGGGCGTTCCTCCATCTCGAGAAAGTTCGAGATTCGATGCCCGCTTCCGGCGATGAACTCGTCCAGGTTCGGATCGTCGTTCAGGCTTCGGTTGAAGTAGCCGTGAAGCTCATGCCGCCCGATGTGGTTGAGCGTTTCCTCCTCGGTGCCGTCCTCGTTGATCTGCCACGGGGTGAACGAATTGAAGGTGTGGCCTTCGAGGTTGGTCCCGGTGAGCGCTGGCACGCCGGGCCGCGGCTCCGGATAGAGCTCGAGCCGCGTGTCGATCGGATACGAATTGGCGGCCTCGCTCGACCAGTTGAAGGTGCCGTAGTCGCCGCCTTCGTAGGAGTCGGCGTCCGCCTGCTGATCGCGCTGCAGGTGATCCCATCGCGTGAAGATCACCCGCCCATAGCTGTCGAGCAGCGGGCTGAAGACGCCCGAGGGCGAGTGGTTCACCATGAAGAGATCACCGCCGACCGGATCGAGGCTCCAGAGTCCCGTCGTGGTCGGCGCCTCCTCGTATTCATCGAGCTGCGGGTAGAGGTGCCGCGCGCCGTTCCGCGTGCGATCGGAGCTGAAGAGGATGCGATCGTCGCCGCCGTAGATCGGGCTCACGTTGTTGGTGTCGTTCGGTTGATGCGGCACCTTGGTGATGACCGGCGTGTCGCTCTTGCCTAGGCCGGTGATCTCGTAGATCTGCCAGTAGTAGTCGTTCCACTGGTACTGGCTCGGTGTGCCCTTCACCATCGAGAAGAGCGCCTTGGTACCGCTCCAGTGCACCGACGGCTCGCGCACCGCGATTCCATTCACGCCCTGCGCACCGCTCACGCCGTAGCCCGCGGCTTGCGTGAGGTTCTTGGTCGTTCCGTCGGGATAGAGGATCCATAGATCGCCGCCACGAGGCGCGCCCGCGGCGTCGCCTTGATGATTGCCGAAGGTCGAGCCGACGGTGGTGAAGTCGCCGGGCTGCGGCACCTGCGTGACGAAGAGGATCGGGTTCGTGATCGCGAGGGTCGACTGTCGGGGGATGAGCGACTCTTCCGCGTTCGCGCGCCGGATGCCGCCGACAGAGACGATCAGAGCGAATGAGCAAGCGATATACACGAAAGCAGCAGTGGAGCAGGCGGGGGCAGCCGTTCCGCGTCCGAAGAGAAGTCGAGGGGGATGCATTGGGGACCTCCGGGTTCCTTCCCGCGGTTGGGCCCCAAACCATGCGAGGTGCCAACGGTACGACTAGCCGCTCGCGCGATTCAATCTAAGTTTTCCCATGGCGAGCGTTCTTCACCATGGCTGAACAAAAGTGGTCAACTTTCATCCCTATGGACCAGCGCTGGCGCGAACGCCGGCAAGCAGACCGCGATGTACTCGGCGCCCTCGGCATCCGGCGTGCGGTACTGCACGCGCTCGCCCTTCGAGGTCAGCACCGCTTCGCCCGCCGAGATCGACAGCACGCCGCCTTCATGCACCACCTCGACCCGACCGCGAAGCACGATGGTGTACTCGTCGAACTCGGGCGTCTGCGCCGGCTCGACCCACCCGCCCGGGCTCCGCATGTGCGCGACGCTCACCCCTTCGGTCCGTGTGTTGACGCGGCCCACGTACTCGTCGATCAGCTTCGGCTTGTTGCCGGCCGCTTCGATGCGCGTCGGCTTGGCGATGAATGTCGGCATAGGTCTCCTCCTCAGCGCACGCACACGATGCGTGTCGGCGTTCCTCCGGCGATCGCCCAGTAGACTCCAGGCGAGACGAGCTCGCCGCGTTCGTTGCGAGCATCCCAGCTTCCGCGGAAGTCCCCCACGCCCTCCCGTGCGAGCGCGAAGCTCCGCACGCGGCGGCCGGCGGCGTCGACGATCGTGACCTCGG
>CAZZAH010000647.1:0-2522 GCA_964652115.1 uncultured bacterium
TCTCCTTCGGGCTGCTGTTCGGCGTCGGCTTCTGCATGATCCTGATGACGGCGACGTCGAACACCGCGATTCAACGGGCCGCGCCGGATCACCTCCGCGGGCGCGTGCTCAGCGTTTACGTGACCATCTTCGCCGGATCGACGCCATTCGGCAGCCTGTGGGCAGGGAGCCTTGCGCGATGGAAGGGCGCGCCGTTTGCCATGGGAGTGGGCGGCGTGCTCGCGCTTGTGGCGACGATCTGGGCCTTCCGCCGAGCGCGGCGCGACGGTCTTCTCCGTCGCGAGGATCGCGGCGCGCTCGGACCGATCACGGGGTGATGCCTCGGTTTCGTTCCTCCGGCTGAGGTCGGGAAAACCTCGTTGGTGTGCGTCCGTGGCCAGCCGTAGACTCTCTGCGGCGTTGCAGCGTGGTGCGCCATTGCTCGCCCCCCCGGCCGCGATCGACACCACTCGATTTTCCTTGGGCCCTTCGGCCCCGGACCACTCGCGCGCAGGAGGTCCCGATGTTCGTTCATGCCCTCCGTCAGGATGCGTTCCGCCTCACGTATCGTGGCATCTCTCTCGCCGCACTCACGGTCGGTCTCGCCGGCGTCGCCCTCGCGCTTCCGCCGGAGGACGCGGCGCGGAGCCGATGGATCGACAACTCGACGCGCATCGACGTCAACTACCTCGACATGTTCATCACGAACCACGGGTCGATCGCGTACGACCTCCCGAACAGCGCGTCGGGCCTGGTCTTTCCGCGCGGGTCGAACCGAACCGCGGTCTACGGAGCCGGGCTCTGGATGGGCGCGTTGGTCGATGGACAACTTCGAGTGACGGTGGGGGAGTACTCGCAGGAATACTCGCCTGGAAAGGTCCTGCCGAATGGCCAGTGGGATGACCCCAACGGACCGAACTATCGCGTTTACAAGATCGCGCCCGGCGAAAGCGATTCGAATCCCGACTACGCCGAGTGGCCGGCGGAATACGGTGCCCCGGTTTATCAAAACGGCGACCCGCGCTTCCTCGGGCATCAGACGCTCTGGGCGGTGTTCAACGACCTCAATCCCGCCATGCACACCAACGACGCGGGAAACTCGGACCCGCTCGGCATCGAGGTTCAACAAACGGCGTTTGCGCTCGACCTGCCGGGACTCGCCTCAAACGCGGTCTACCTCGAGTGGAAGATCATCAACAAGGGAGGGCAGCCGCTCCAATCGGCGCGCGTCTCCCTCTGGTGTGATCCGGATCTCGGCGGCGCGAATGACGATCTGGTCGGCTGTGATCCCGCGCTCGACCTCGGCTACTGCTACAACGGGTCGAACGCGGACGAGCAGTACGGAGCGACTCCGCCCTGCGTTGGATTCCAGCTCGTCCAAGGTCCGATCGTGCCGTCGCCCGGCGACGTCGCCTTGGTGAACGGCGAGACCATACCGGACTACCGCAATCTGCCGATGACCGCCTTCTCGATGTACAGCAACGGCACCGACCCGGGCAGCCCGGTCGAATCATGGAATTACATGCAGGGGCTCAACGCGGTCGGAGACCCCGTGATCGATCCGACGAACGGTCACGTCACCACCTTCATGTTCCCGGGCGATCCGGTCCACCAAACGGGCTGGATCGACGACAATCCTTCCGACCGCAGGTTCATGGTCACGGCTGGACCCTTCGATATGGCGCCGGGCGAGATCCAGGTGATCGGCGCGGTGATGCTGATCGGTCAAGGTTCGAACCGGCTCGAGAGCATCACCTCGCTCAAGCAGCAGGCCGCGGCCCTTCCCGCGCTCTTTCAGTCGATCTATGCCGACGCGTCGGGCGCCTGCTGCATCGACGATGGGACCTGCATCGATGCGCGTGCCTTCGAGTGCAACGGCGCGTTCTCCCCGGATGAGGCTTGCGGCGGCAACGACTGCGAGATCGCGGTCGGTGCTTGTTGCTATGACAACGGCACCTGCCTGCTCACGTCGGAGACGCAGTGCTTGGGCACGTTCGGCGGCGCGTCCACTCTTTGCGGACCCGAAACCTGCGGCGAGATTGGACCGCTCGGCGCCTGCTGCTTGCCCGGCGGATGCCAGCAACTGCGAGAGCTCGCCTGCCTCTCCCTCGGCGGGACGTTTCAGGGGGACACGACCTGCACCCCCGGCCGCGCCGGTCAGGCGCCCGAGTGGCTGCACAACCTCGACGATGGTCTCATGCTCGACGAGGTGGCCGGACCGGGCGGGGCTCCGATTCCACCAGACGGACTGGGCGGTCCCGGCAATGCGGTGTGGCACGACCCCAACTCGACCAATCGGTGGTGGGTCTCGGCCACGGGAGGAGATGGCGGCATCTCTCGTTTTACCCGCGCGGGCGTGGACGAGGCCAACCTTACCGACGCGGACGTAATCCTTCGGTGGGATGACGACGCCGACAACCTCGGCCTCTGGGACCTCCAAGGCACCACAATCGCACCGATCTCGTTCGGCCTTTACTAACGGGACGCGGTGACGGGCGAGGAGACTCGGTTGATCCCTGTGCTCTCCTCAGGTGGGGGGACGG
>CAZZAH010000648.1:0-2520 GCA_964652115.1 uncultured bacterium
GACGCGGCCGGGGCTCCTGGTCGTCGGTCCCTATCAAGGCCCGCCCGCTTGCCTAAGGATCACGTTCGATCGAGGCGTGTGCGGCGCGGCCGCGAAGGAACGCCGCTCGTTGCTCGTGCTCGATGTGCATGCGTTCCCCGGCCACATCGCGTGTGACGCGCTCTCCCGCTCCGAGCTCGTCGTGCCGGTCATCGACTCAAACGGAACGCTCCTCGGCGTGCTCGACCTCGACAGCCACGAGGTCGCGGCGTTCGACGCGCTCGATCAGGCGCGGATCGAGGCGATCGTCGAAGAGCTCTTCGGTTCGAGCGTCAGTTAAGGCTGAACTTGATTGGGATCTGAACCCAGGCGGCAACCGGCTGCCCGCTCTTCGTCGCCGGGGTGAAGCGAGCCTGCTTGACCACGCGCAGCACCTCGTCGTCGAAGGCGGGGTGCCCCTCGATCGATTGCTGGATGGTCGCGTCGGTCGTGCTTCCGTCCGCCTCGACCAGCATGCGGACGATGACGGTCCCCGTGACCCCGGCGCTTCGCTCCGCCTCTGGATAGTCCACCGCCAGCTGCCCCGGGCGCACCATGGGAGGCGTGTCGGCAGGATCTGTCCCGAGGCTCGCAGCGTCGTTCGTGGTGGCGGCGGTGGTTGGACCCTGCGTCGAGGGGATCGACTGGTCGCGCGGCTCCGGTGAGCATGCGAACAGCGCGCCCAACGTGACGCAGGCGACGCTGGTGAGGATCAGTGTGATGCCACGCGTCATGCTTTGATATCTCCTCGGATTTTGAATTCGATCCCACCGGGCGGCGAGGCTCGCGGACCGCCCCAGCCCGGCAAAGAGCGGCCCTTCTGTGATCAGGGCTCCCCGCAGACTGCGGGAGAGCGCGCTGGTGTAGCTCGTCCGATCGACATGGTCGAGGGCGGCACGATCGGCCAAGAGCTCGTTCGTCTCCGCCAGCCTGCGTAGCACGAGGTAAATCGGCGGATAGAAGAACAGGATCGCCTGCAACGCTCGCCCGAGCAGAATCCGGAGCGGATCACGCCGCCTGCGGTGATGGTCCTCGTGTGCGAGCACCGCGCGAAGCTCGGTCGCGGAGAGGCTCGCGATGCCTTCGGGCGGCAGCAGAATCAAGGGCCGCAGGAATCCGACCGTCGCCGGGCCCCCCACTTGCGCGCACACGCGCACGCGATCGGCCGGGACGCCGAGGCGCGCCGCTTCCGCCTCGACGCTCGGAACGCGCACGCATTCCTCGCTCCGAGCCAAACGCCGCGCCTTCCCAACCTCGCGAGCGAGACGACGCAGCGAACGGCCCGCGCCCCAGGACCAAAGGACGGTGGCGGCAATCAGGAGAGCGGTCAGCCCAGCTCCGACCGCACCCGCCGATCCGACTGCGGTGACTCGCAGCGCCTCGAGCGTCACGAGCGGTGGTAACGCCGGAAACTCGACCCCGGGGAAGGAGAAGCTCCGCAGGGCGACCCGCCAGAGCGAGTGAGGCACCACGATGGCAATCAGCGCGAGCGACCAAACGAGATAAAGCACACGCGCGGAGCAACGCCTCCCCCACCACGCGAGCGCGATGAGCGGCAGAACCACCCAGCTCGCGTCCCAGAGTTGGAGCAACCCGCTTCGCCAGAGGATCAGTAGAGCGCTCATGACTCGCCCCCGCGCTTGGTCGATCTTCTCGCCGCGGCCTTCTTGGCGACCGACTCCTTGCGTTCGAGCAGGGCCAGATCCGAGAGCGAGAGGTCGTGTGCATCGGCGAGGTGCGCAACCAGCGATTCGGCCTGACCGTCGAAGAGGCCGTCGAGAAGCCGCCGCACCTCCTTCGCCACCATCGCGGCGCGCGAAACGGTCGGGCGGTACACCCAGGCCCGCGCGTCCATTCGCACCCGTTTGACCGCGCCCTTCTGCTCCAACCGTTCGAAGATCTTTCGCACGGTCGAATAGGTCGGCGCGTTCTTAAGGTCGCCGTGGACGTCGCGGACCGAACCTTCCCGGCGCGCCCACAGCGCCCGTAGGCATTGGAGCTCGAAGCGTGAGAGCTCGGGCAGTTTCATGGCGCCTCCTGTGTGACAGTTGTCACAGATACTGTGCGACATCTGTCGCCGACATCGCAAGCGATGTTTTCTCCGCCCGGCCTTCAGCGCGGGCGGCGAATTCGTAACGGCAGGAGGACCGCTCGATAGAGGAGGGCGATCGCCACCACGAGGTTGAGCCCGACCAGCACCCACAGGACGGCCCAGTCGGCGCGGGCGAAGAGGAGACACATGGCCAAGCCGGTCAAGCTCGTGCCAAGGCCGAGGAAGCTCGTGAGTCGGAGCCCCGGCCCATCGGCCGTCCAGCGCTGCACCGACGACTCACCCTTCACCCTCGCGAGCGCGCGCAAGGCTCGATCGATCCGCGCCATCAGCCGATCCTGCCATCCGTAGAGCACGAGGTAGAGCGCGTGCAGGCGACGCTCCCACGGCGGCGCCTGCGGGTCGGGTCGCTCGACCGATTCATCGGTGCGGTTGACCGGGCTCTTCCCGAC
>CAZZAH010000649.1:0-2508 GCA_964652115.1 uncultured bacterium
GAGGAGGCGAAGCGCCTCGACCAGATCGGCCTGGTCATCGGCGATGAGGATCCGCGCTGTTGTTTCCATCGCGGGCGAGCTTGGGACGCGCGGCGCCATCGGTCAATCACGCACTGACTGCGCCGCTCACTCGGCGCGAAGGGCGACGATCGGCTCGACCGCGGCCGCGCGCCTCGCCGGGACATAGCTGGCCGCGGCCGCCACGGCAAGGAGCAGTAGCGGCACGGTGGCGAAGACCAGAGGATCGAAGGGCTCGACACCGTGGATCTGACTCGCGGCGAGCCGTCCGACGCCGAACGCGAGCACGAGACCGATGACGATGCCGATCATCGCCAGCCGACACCCATCGAGGAGGATCATGCGCCCGACCTGCCGTGCCTCGGCCCCGAGCGCGAGGCGCACGCCGATCTCTCGCGTCCGCCGCGACACTGCGTACGCCATCACCCCATAGATCCCAAGCGCGGCAAGCAACGACGCGAGCCCTCCGAAGATGCCGAGGAACCCAGCCAAGCCGGAGTTTCTTCCGTCGCGATCCTCGAGCATCTCCGAGAGCGTGGTCACGCGCGTGAGCGGCAGGTTCGGGTCGAGCTCGCGAAGCGCCGCGGTCATGGTGGGAATCGCCGCGCGCGGCGCGCCGGACGTCCGGACGAGCAATGCGAACTCACCCGAGGCCTCCGCGTCCTGCAGCGCGGAGACGTAGAAGAAGTCGCGCGCGGACTCGGTGCGCTCGTCGTACTTCCCATCGCGCGCGACTCCGATCACGCTCAAGAGCGGTCCGGAAGCGTCGCCATAGCGCACCTGACGGCCGATCGGATCAGCCTCGCCGTACATGCGCCGTGCAAGCGTCTGGTTGAGGATGACGACGCCGGCGCTAGTGCTGTCGTCGCTCGCGGCGAAGTCTCGACCTCGCTCGATCGGAATCCCGAGGGTGGCGAGCGCGCCGGGCCAGACGAGGGTGAAGCTCGCCTCACCTGAAGGCTCCGTCTCGTCCTCGCGCAAGAGGCCGGTCGACCGCATGCGGCCGCTCATCGGAACGTCGCGGATGAGCGCGGCCGATTGCACCTCGGGGAAACTGCGGACGCGTTCGAGCAGGCGATCACCGAACTCGCGCGCCTCGCGATTCGAATAGCCCTGGAGAGAGAGGTCGAAGCTCGCGCTGAGCATGCGTTCGGTTTCGAAGCCGATGTCGATCGCCGAAGCGCGATGGAGCCCGCGAAGCGCCAAGGTTGCGGTGGTGAGCAGTGCGAGCGAGAGCGCCACCTGTGCGGTGACGAAGGCGCCCTGGAGCCGGCTTCGGCTAAAGCGGCGGCCGAGGTAGACCGCATCGTCCTTCAGGTCGGTCACCAGGTCGATGCGCGTGGCATGAAGCGCCGGCACGAGCCCGAAGAGAAGTCCGGTCACCGTGCTCAGGATCACGGAGAAGGAAAAAGCCGCCGCATCGGGCGTGAGGATCATCCGCACATCGGGCGGCGCGTTGAAGTGGGCGAGGCTCGCGCGAATGCCCCAGGTCGCGGCGACGAAGCCGAGCAGCCCGGCCACCGCCGACAGAAGGAGGTTCTCGGTCAGAAGCTGGCGCACGAGCTGCGGCCGTGACGCGCCCAGTGCGAGGCGCACCGCGAATTCACGCCGCCGTGCCGCGTTTCGCGAGAGCAGCAGGTTCGCCACGTTCGCGCACGCGATCGCGAGCACGAGCGTGGTCACGAGCATGAGCAGCGCGAAGAGCGGCCGCGCCTCGGCTGAGTTGGAGGGATCGAGCCCACCGCGAACGGGGATGAGCTCCGCGGTGATTCCGGGCTGCGATTCAGGATTGGCCTCCGCGATGCGCGACGCGATCGTGCGCACCTCCGCGTCGGCCTCGCCGAGCTCCACGCCGCTCGCGAGTCGACCGGCCGATCGGAAGACGCCCCAATCCCGCGCCTCGAGCAGCGTCGCCGGGTACTGGTGCGAGATCGCCTGAGCGTGAATGGGAAGGTAGAGCAGCGCCTTCTCCCCAAACTCGAGCCCACGAAATCCCGTCGGCACCACGCCGAGGAGGGTCACGGGAACGCCGTTCACGATCACGCCGCTTCCGATGAGCGCGGCATCGCCCCCGAAACGCTCGCGGAAGAGATCCTCCGCCATGACCACGCAGGGCGCGACGCCGGGTCGATCATCCTCCGCGTTGAAGAGTCGTCCGACCACCGGCGGCACGCGCAGCATCTCGAAGTAGTTGCCGCTCACGAGAAGTCCGCGCACCTGCGTCGGCTCGGTCCCGCTTCCGAGCGCCATCGGCACGCGCGCGTAGGCCGCGAGCGACTCCAGGGATCGCGCCTGGTCGCGGTAGTCGGCGTAGTTCGGATAGGACATCGTTTGACGGATGCGATGGTGCTCGTTCCGCTCGGAGAGCCGCACCAGTCGATCGGCTTCCGGGATGGCGGGCGCGCGAAAGAGGATGTTGCGCACGACGGTGAAGGCCGCCGTGTTCGCGCCGACCCCGAGAGCCAGGGTGAGCACGGCGACGAGGAAGAA
>CAZZAH010000650.1:0-2507 GCA_964652115.1 uncultured bacterium
AGCGATGCCGCGCGACCACGCGCTCCTCCGGCACCGAGTAGAGCACCACCTCGTCCTGATCGCGATGCTGCGAGACGAAGATCAAGGTGCCGTCGGGCGATACGTCCATGCGGCTTCGATACTCGTGGAACGACTCGAAGCCGGCGGCGCGCTCGCCCTTCACCAGCGTGCGGAGCTGCTTCTCCTGCCCGTCGCGCGACGCAAGATAGACGTTGGTGAATCCATCACGCCCCGAGAGGAAGGCGAACGGCTTCGGGATCCCACCCAGGCTATCGGGCAAGGGCACCGGCTTGAACTCGCCGCCCGGCTGCGTGAGAGGCTTCGAGTCGAAGTTGGCCGGCTCGGCATTCGCCACCTCGGGAAAGTAACGCTGCTTGAGAGAGAAGGCCCAGCGCGCCGAGAGCTCCTTCGCCGGCATGCCGCAGACCTCGGTGATCGCCTCCTCGAAGCTCCTCCACTTCCAGAGGTCGCGGTAGAAAAGGTGAATCCGATCCTCGCCGCAGGTCTCGCCGATGTAATCGAGCATCGATTGCCCGAGCTTGTAGACGGCGAAGCTGCCGTCGTAGCGCCAGAACTCATCGAGCGTCGGCAAGCCGCCGTTTTGCACCATGTCGCGGAGGACCATGTCGGCTTCGCGGTCGCGCGTCTCCGACCAGTGCACCGCGAGCCCTTCACTGAACCACTGCGGCATCCCGATCATGCCGGGCCGATAGTGCCGTCGCGCGGTTTCCGACTCATACGAGCGCTGGAAGACGTGCACCAGCTCGTGCACCAGCGTGGTGCGGAATTCGGGCCAAGAGCCACCGTAAGGAATGAGCACGCGGCCACGAGCGAACTCGGTCAGTCCGGCAACCCCTTCGGGCAAGAAGTACGGGGTGATGTTGTTCTGCTCGAAGTCCTGGTGACTCGAATAGATGATGAGCGGGATCCTGCCGGCGACCTCGTGCGCGAACTTGGCGCGGAGGTCCGCATAGCCCTCTTCCGCCGCTTCGAGCGCCAGGCGCGCCAGCTCGTCCTCCCCTTCATAGAAGTAAAGTTGGAAGTGACGGCTCTCGAAGACGCGCCAGCGGAAGTCGGAGTACTGCACCTTGTTCTTGCCGAAGGCGATCGGCTGCGCGAACGCGGATTGCGTGGTCAAGAGCGCGAGCAGGAATGAGAGCAGGGGCAGGGCAAGGAGAAGCCCCGGTCGGAGCCGGCTGGTGGGTCGTGTCGGTCGTTGCGTTTGGCTCCTCATGAATGGATCGGCGACCTCCCGCCACCGAGCCCCGAGCCTAGCGGAAACAGCCGAGTGGGTGGATAGATTCCCGGTCCCCCGGCATTCCGGCCTGAGTGCGCATCCGGCGCCGCCGCCTAAAACGTGCGCCAGCCGTCGAAGTAGCGGTCGCGATCGATCGGCATTCGCCGAAGTGCGTTGAGATCGGCCGGGAGATCACCGGGCGAGAGAGAGTCGGCGTAGACCATCGACCTTCGGTTGCCCTCCGCGCGCTGCACCCACGTCCCCTTCTGGTGCAGGCGAAGGCGGATCCGATACTCCCCCGATTGCAGCCCCGGCTCGGGCGATTGATCCGCCAGCGGCGCGCCACCACGATAGAAGCGGCCCGCGGAGCTCGGGCTCTCGAGGCGCATCGGTCGGATGAGCCGGCTGTCCGCCTCCATTCGATCGTTGGCGAAGAGGTCGAAGCGATAGCTCGAGAGCTCGAAGGCGTTGACCAGGAAGACGGGCGCGAGCACCGCGCGCGAGGTGCCCGCAGGCTTCATCTCGCCGTCGCCGAAACAGTCGACGTAGCCGCCGGTCGTGCTCGCGAGCTCGCATTCGATCACGACCTCCGCCTGCCCCGCAATCCACGCGGGATCGATCGGGACGCGATACCACTGGCGGAAGTACTCGTACCCCGCATCGGGATACCGCGGCTGCACGAACTCCTCGTACTCGCGCTTGACCGCGCGCGACACTCGATTCCACTTGTCCTGCAGGGCGAAGAGGTCGCGATCGAGATTGAAGTCCTCTTCCGTGCTCTTGAGCTTGGGCTCGTAGCGCGCCGCGTCGTGGCCGTTGACGCGCACCACCAAACCGTAGCCCGGCCGCACCGACGGCAAGAGGTCGAGACAGAGCTCGGCCGCGTCGATCGTGCCGTCGATCGCGGGCAGCGCGATCCTCTGCTCGATTCGATCACCGGCGCGAGAGAGGCGCGCGCGAAAGCGGTCGGGATCGGGATCGTCGCGGCCGAGTCCCCACGCCACCAACACCAGCAGTCCGGGAAACGCGAACGCCGAGAGGACCGACGCCAAGCGATCGACGCCCGCTCTCCGCGCGAGACGGAACGCGATGAAGGTCCAGGCGAGGAGCGCCACCACGTCGAGCGCGACGACGATCGACTGCGCGCCGATTGCCGACGTTCCGGTCATTGCTCGCACCTGATCGCGCGAGAAGAGAACCGCGGCCAAGCTCACGGCGATCGCGAGCGCGAACTCGATCCATCGCTTCCCCGATCGCCATGCGCGAAGTG
>CAZZAH010000651.1:0-2505 GCA_964652115.1 uncultured bacterium
GAAGTTGAAGGAGGCCGTTCTCAAGCGGAGCGCGGATCGGTAGAATGCCCCCTTTGCCTGGCTCGTCCGCAGGTCGTCGATCCGAACTCGATCGCGGCACCCACCCCGGACCGGCCCGACCCGAGACACTAAGGAGGCTTCGTGGCGCAGCAGTACATCTTCACCATGAAGGGCCTGGGCAAGGTCCACCCACCCGAGAAGGTCGTCCTTCGCGACATCTGGTTGTCGTTCTATCCCGACGCGAAGATCGGCGTGCTGGGACTGAACGGTGCGGGCAAGTCGACGCTGCTTCGGATCATGTCGGGGCAGGACCAGGAGTTCGTCGGCGAGGCGCGACCGGCCGATGGCATCCGCATCGGCTTCCTTGAGCAGGAGCCGAAGCTCGACCCCACCAAGACGGTAAAGGAGAACGTCGAGGAAGGCCTCGGCGAGATCTTCCAGATGATCACGCGATTCAACGAGATCAGCGCGAAGATGGCCGACCCCGAGCTCGACCCCGAGGAGATGGACTCGCTGATGACCGAGATGGGCGAGCTCCAGGAGAAGATCGAGCACGCCGACGGGTGGGACCTGGATCGCAAGGTCGAGATCGCGATGGATGCGCTGCGTTGCCCGCCCGGCGACTCGGCCGTGACCAAGCTCTCGGGAGGCGAGCGCCGTCGCGTCGCGCTCTGCCGTGTGCTCCTCTCGCAGCCCGACATGCTGCTCCTGGACGAGCCGACGAACCACCTCGACGCTGAGTCGGTCGCATGGCTCGAGCGCTTCCTCAAGGATTTCCCCGGCTGCATCGTCGCGGTCACGCACGATCGCTACTTCCTGGACAACGTCGCCGGCTGGATCCTCGAGCTCGATCGCGGCACCGGCATTCCGTGGGAGGGCAACTACTCCTCGTGGCTGGGTCAGAAGTCGGAACGCCTTCGCATCGAGGAGAAGTCCGAGTCGAAGCGCCAGCGCACCCTCACGCGCGAGCTCGACTGGGTCCGCATGAACCCGAAGGCGCGCCAGGCGAAGTCGAAGGCGCGTATCCAGGCCTACGAGGAGCTGCTCACGCAGGATCAGGAGAAGCGCCAGGAGATCGCGGAGATCGTCATCCCGCCGGGCCCGCGGCTCGGTGACATCGTCGTACAGGCGAAGAAGGTCAAGAAGGCGTTCGGCGAGAACCTCCTCTTCGACGACCTCAACTTCAACCTGCCGCGCGGCGGCATCGTCGGCGTGATCGGCCCCAACGGCGCGGGCAAGACGACGCTCTTCAAGATGATCATGGGGGTGGAGAAGGCCGACGCGGGCGAGCTCATCGTCGGCGAAACCGTGCTGCCGTCCTACGTCGATCAGGTGCGCGACGCGCTCGACGCCAAGAAGACGATCTGGGAAGAGATCTCGGGCGGCGAGGACAAGATGATGGTCGGCAAGCGCGAGGTGAACAGCCGCGCCTACGTCGGCTCCTTCGCCTTCAAGGGACCGGATCAGCAGAAGCTGGTCGGCGGGCTCTCCGGCGGTGAACGGAATCGAGTGCACCTGGCGAAGCTGCTCAAGTCAGGCGGCAACCTGCTGCTGCTCGACGAGCCGACCAACGACCTCGACGTCGATACGCTGCGCGCGCTCGAGGATGCGCTGCTCGACTTCGCGGGCTGCGCGGTTGTGATCTCGCACGATCGCTGGTTCCTCGATCGCATCGCGACCCACATCCTGGCGTTTGAGAGCGATAGCCAGGTGGTCTGGTTCGAGGGGAATTTCCAGGACTACGAGAACGATCGGCATCGGCGCCTGGGACGCGAGGCGGATCAGCCGCATCGGATCAAGTACAAGCCGCTGGTGCGGAGCTAATCGCTCATGCGGGTGGGATGACAATGGAGCGACGCGACCCACCGGGCTCCGCGCGCGCCGCCGTCGCTGCCGAGATTTCCCGGCGGCGAATCAGCGCGATCCTTCGGACGGAAGATCCCGCCGTCGCGCGAGAAGCGATGGCGGCCGCCGTACGGGGCGGGTTCACCATGATCGAGTTCACGCTCTCCATCCCCGGCGCTCTCGGTTTGGTGGCGGAATTCGCGGAGGATGAGCGGCTGCTCGTCGGCGTAGGCACTGTGCTCGATCGCGATCAGGCGCGCGCGTCGGTGGCGGCGGGCGCGCGCTTCCTGGTTTCGCCGGTGATGGACCCAGAGGTGATCGCGGAGGCGGCCGCGCTGGCAGTGCCCTGCATCCCCGGTACCTACACGCCGACCGAGATGCTTGAGGCCCATCGAGCCGGCGCCGACTTCGTGAAGCTCTTCCCCGCGCCGGCCGACATCGCGAAGTACATCACGCAGATTCGCGGGCCGATGCCGTTCCTTCAGATCTTCCCGACCGCGGGGGTGACGCGGGACAACTTCGTCGAGATCCTGCGCGCGGGCGCGGCGGGCGTCGGTTTCGTCAGCAGCCTCTTCCATGCGGACGAGCTCGCGGCACGCAACTTCACCGCGATCGAGCAGCGGGCTGCGAGCATCTGCGCTCGCTTCACGCAGGTCTAGC
>CAZZAH010000652.1:0-2500 GCA_964652115.1 uncultured bacterium
TCGAACATCTCCTCGACGACGACGCAGTAAGAACGACGCAGTAGGCACGGCGCGGTTGACGAGGGAACGGAGAAGCCGCCGGATTCTCGTTGGTCGCGCGCGAGCTCAATGGAAGGGTTGCGGCTTCGGCCGTGGCCCTTTCTTTTGTGCTCAGGCTTCGGCGGCGAGGGCGAACAGTGCTCGGAGCGATTCGGGCGTCAGTTGGGGATAGTTCTCCCGAACCTGGGCTTCGCTCCAGCCAGCGGCGAACAGACCGAGCACGAACTTGCCGCCGGTCTGGTCCCGCGAACCACAGGCTTCCCGACGAGGATGTCGGGGGCGATCACAACGTGCTCACGCCAGTCCATGTCGCCTCCACGGAAGGGCCGGAGCGGCCGCGCCGCCGCTACCGCTTCAGATACTTCTGGTAGGCCGCGACCGCCAGCTCATCACAGCGATCATTCTCCGGATGGCCGGAATGCCCGCGCACCCACTCCCACGCGACGACGTGCGGCTTCGCCCAGTGCAGGAGCTCCTGCCACTCCTCCATGTTCTTCACCGGCTTCTTGTCGGAGGTGCGCCAACCGTTCTTCTGCCAGCCGTGGATCCAGCTCGACATCCCATCGACCACGTAGCGGGAGTCGGTGACGACGCGGATCTTCGCGCGCGGCGTCTTGATCCGGCGGAGTGCCTCGATCACCGCGCGAAGCTCCATGCGATTGTTGGTCGTCTCGGGATCATCGCCGCTCATCTCGACCGAGCGGCCGGTGCGCGGGTCCTTCAAGATCGCGGCCCAACCGCCTGGGCCCGGATTGCCGCTGCACGCGCCGTCGGCGTAGATCACGACGTCGAGCGGCTGGTCGTTCGGTTCGGTTGCATCCATAGGCGGCGCAGCATAGCAAGGTCGGGCGCCGATCCGCTTGCGAGAAGCGGCGGCGAAGAGCGCTTTCCATTCCGTGCGTCGCTTCGCTATCCTGCCTCGGTCGCTCGAGGGGGGATCGTCCCAGGATCTCGCGGCAGCTCGAGCCCACCTTGAACCTTCCACTGACCGCGGGCGGGATGCCCGGAGAAAAGCCATGAGTGACGAGCGAGAGGACAACGCCCTCCTGAAGGGTGAAGAGAAAGACGTTTCCCGCGGGATCTCCCAGACCGCGGAAGAAGAGGACGAGAAGCCTTCGACCGACTTCGCGCGCGCGCTGGCGGAGTACGACCTGCAAGCCGGCCCGACACGAGCCGGCGATCCAACCGTCGGACAGAAGGTGCGAGCGCGCATCGTGTCGATCGGCGACGAGCAGTCCTTCGTCGATTTCGGTGGACGAAGCGAGGGCGTGGTCGAGACGCGTGCCCTCCGCAATGAGGACAACTCCCTCCGCTACGTGGTGGGGGACAGCCTCGACCTCTTCGTGATCGGAGCGGAGGACCAGATCACCTTGGCGCCATCGCTCAAGGCCGATCCTTCCGCGGCCAAGGCGCAGCTCCGCGAGGCGAAGCGCGATGGCGTTCCGGTCATCGGCAAGGTCATCGCGATGAACGCGGGCGGGCTCGAGATCGACCTCTCGGGCGTGCGCGGCTTCTGCCCCTTCTCGCAGATCGAGTCGAGCTACTGCGCCGATCCCTCGATCTTCGTGGGCAAGTCGCTCTCCTTCCTCGTGACGGAGATGAACGATGACCGCGGCAACGCCGTCGTCTCGCGTCGCGCGCTGCTCAAGCGTGAAGAGGAAGAGGCATCGCGAGAGCTGCTGAAGAACCTCCGTCCGGGCATGGACCTCGAGGGCACGGTCGCGCGCCTCGAGACCTTCGGCGCGTTCATCAACCTCGGCGGCGTCGACGGCCTGGTGCACGTCTCCGAGATTCGTCACGAACGCACCGAGCATCCGGCCGAGGTGCTGAAATCCGGCGAGAAGGTGCGCGTGCGTGTCCTGCGCCTCGAAGAGGGCAAGGACGGCAAGCCGCGCATCGCGCTTTCGATGAAGGCCTCCACGCCCGATCCGTGGGACGACGTCGAGGAGCGCTTCTGGCAAGGCCGCCGCGTGCGCGGGCTGGTGGTGCGGCTGACCGACTTCGGCGCCTTCGTCAACATCGCGCCCGGCATCGACGGGTTGGTCCATGTCTCCGAGGCGGGGCTCCATCCGGTCGCGCACGTGAAGGAGCTCTTCACGCCGCAGCAAGAGGTGGAGGCGGTCGTGCTCTCCGTCGACAAGGAGCGGAAGCGGATCTCGCTCTCGGTGCGCGAAGCGCTCGCGACCAACGGCGAGGCGAGCGGCGAGCCGGCGAAGGCCGAGCGCGCGCCCAAGGTCGGAGACGTGGTCGAAGGATTCGTCGCCGGTATCAAGCCCTACGGCCTCTTCGTCGATCTGCCCGAGTTCGGCCATCGAATCCGCGGGCTCGCGCCGCGCGAGGAGACGGGCGAGCGCCCCGGCTCGGATCTCTCGCGTCGCTTCGCCATCGGCAACAAGCTGATGGTCGAGGTGATCGAGGTCCAAGCCGACGGACGCATCAAGGTCTCGCTCACGCGCGCCGC
>CAZZAH010000653.1:0-2497 GCA_964652115.1 uncultured bacterium
CCCCGAGGTGGCGGCGGCGATCGAAGCGCTGCCGGCCAAGTCCGCCTGGATCGACGGCGAGCTCGTCGCGCTCGATCGGAAGGGACAAAGCTCCTTCCAGCTTCTCCAACGCGCGATCAAGGAAGGCTCCGGTGACTTGGCTTACTTCGCCTTCGATCTTCTATTCCTTGATGGCGCGAGTTGGATGCATGAGCCCCTCGAGGTGCGAAAGGAGAGGCTCGATGCGCTGCTGCCGCGCCGCGAGAAGGTCCTTCGCCGCAGCGCGCATGTGGTCGGGAAAGGCGAGAAACAATTCGCGCGCGCCTGCAAGCTCGGTTGGGAAGGGATCATCTCCAAGCGGAAGGACGCGCCCTATCGACCCGGCCGCGGCCGCGATTGGCTCAAGGTGAAGTGCGAGCATCGGCAGGAATTCGTGATCGGCGGTTACACCGATCCCGAAGGAAGCAACACGCTCTTCGGCGCTCTCCTGCTCGGCACGCACGACGAAGGAGGGGAGCTTCGGTACGCGGGAAGGGTCGGCACCGGATTCGACGCGCGGCTGCGCGGCGACCTCGGCGCCAAGCTCGCGCGGCTCACGCGGAAGACTCCACCCTTCGTGAACTCGCTCAACGGCTCTGAGGTGCGCGGCATCCACTGGGTCGATCCGAAGCTCGTGGCCGAGGTCGCCTTCACCGAGTGGACCGACTCAGGGCTTCTGCGCCATCCGTCGTTCCAAGGTCTGCGCGAGGACAAAGAAGCGTCCGAGGTGCGCCGCGAGGAGCCGGGCGCTCGTGGGTCGCGGCGCGCGGCGCGAGTGGTCGAGAACGAGGTCGTGATCTCCGGCGTGACGTTGAGCCACCCCGAGCGCGTCCTCTTCCCGGAGATCGGATTGACGAAACGCGACCTGGCCGAGTACTACGCGCGGATCGGTGAGCGCATGCTCCCGTACGTGATCGATCGTCCGCTCGCCGTTCTGCGCTGCCCGGATGGCCGGGCCGGAAGCTGCTTCTTCCAGAAGCACCTCGAGGGCACCGCGCCCGAAGGCATCCGCATCATCCCGGTGCCGGAGCGAAGCGGAAAGTCGGAGCGAGGCTTCGCCATCTCGAAGGCGCCGGGCTTGGTGTCGCTCGCGCAGCTCGGGATCCTGGAGGTGCATGTCTGGGGGGCGCGCGCGGATCGCATCGAGCAGCCCGACATGATCGTCTTCGACCTCGATCCCGACGTCGGGCTCGCGTGGAGCGAGGTGGTGCGCGCCGCGCGCTCGGTCCGCGAGAAGCTCGAGGCGCTTGGTCTTCAGAGCTTCGTCAAGACGACCGGCGGGAAGGGGCTCCACGTGGTGCTCCCGATCGAGCGCCAACGGACATGGGATGAGGTTAAGCGGTTCGCCAAGGCCTTCGTCGATCGGATGGCGGAGGCGGAGCCCGATGCCTACACCACCAACGCGATCAAGGCGCGGCGGAAGGGCCGCATCTTCCTCGACTACCTCCGCAATGGTCGCGGAGCCACCGCGGTCGCGCCCTTCTCGACGCGCGCACGCGAGGGGGCGACGGTCGCGATGCCGATTTCGTGGCGAGAGCTGGGCCGCGCGAAGCCCGACCACTTCACGGTGGAGGGTCTGGCGCGCTGGAAGAGCCGTGTCGATCCTTGGGCGGACTACCACTCGACACGCAACCGCCTGACCAAGTCGGTGATGCGGGAGGTTGGGGTCGACTGACCTGCCCCGGCTTCGCGCGCCTGCCCCGAACCGACGGCTGCTATAATTCGCCTGTTCCACGCAGGCGCCGCAGTCGCTCGCAGCTTCGGCCAGGAGGTCCCCCTTGCACCGCAGCATGCCCGTCGCTCTGTCGCTCTCTGTTGCCCTGTTCTTTGCGTCTCCTTCCGGCGCGTCCGCTCGCGCCGTGACCCCGACCCCAACCTGGAGCGTGGCCGACCTCGCTCGATTCAGCGATCGATGGGTGCACGTGAAGTTCCTCGAGGGATCGAACGTGACCCTCTCGGAGGGGCGCCTCGTCGATTCGTCGGGCCTCGATCTAGCGCCGGTCCGCGCGGCGGTCGCGAGCGCGCGTCCGCTCTCCGTTCGGTCGACCTTCGATGTCGATCGCGCCACCGCGCGCGATTGGAAGTCGATCGGTGAGGCGCGCAGTGGCGCGGTCGGCCCCGACCTCTCCCTCTGGTTCAGCATCCGCGTGTCGGGCGGCGCATCGGCCGTGGCGACGCTGCTCAACTCCCTCAATGCCTGCGCCGCGGTCGAGATCGCGGAGCCGGAACCGATCGTCGAGCTCGCTTCGTTGCCATCCGACGGGGAAGCGTCCCGCGCGATGGCCGAAACTCCCGACTTCTCGCTTCAGCAAAGCTATCTCGGCGTGCCGCCGATCGGGCTGAACGCACCCGCGGCCTGGGCGATGCCCGGAGGCACCGGCAGTGGCGAGCACTTCATCGACGTCGAGCTGGCGTGGACCGAGAACCACGAGGACTTCCCATTCGAGCGGATGTTCTACCTCGGCGGCACGGCGGAGAA
>CAZZAH010000654.1:0-2496 GCA_964652115.1 uncultured bacterium
TTTGCGCATCTTCCGGCGGAGCAACGGAGGTCGGGCTCCGCTACGCCGCAAAGGTTGTGGTATCGTTTGCCTTGCCTTCTAACCCACGGATGAGGTCTCGCAACGGACCACGGCGCCTCCAGGCGTCCTGGCCAAGGAGTCGAACATGCTTTTTGGGCGTCGCGGAGGAGTCTCGCTTGGCCGTGCGGCCGCGGTTCTTTTCCTGCTACTCGCGGTGGTCGGGACGGGCCGGGCTCAGTCGGAGAATGTCACCCTGCTCGGGCATCTCGACAACCATCATTCCGCCGGGTACTCGGGCATCTGGGGGTACACGGCACCCAATGGCACCGAGCTCGCAATCATCGGCGTATATGACGGCACGTCCTTCGTGAACGTGACCGACCCGGCCAATCCGGTCGAGGTGGCCTTCATCGGCCACCCTGGCACCATCTGGACCGAGGTCCGGACCTTCGGCCACTACGCCTACTTCTCGAACGATCAGTCGGCGAGCGGGCTCGGCATCGTCGACCTGGTCGATCCGCTGCATCCGGTGCTGGTCCGCTTCCACACCGCGTTCAGCACCTGCCACAGCCTGCACATGGATACGCAGACCGGCTACCTCTACTGCAACGGCTGTTCGAGCAACCGCACGTTTATCCTGAATGTCGGCACCAACCCGACGAACCCGCCGACAGTCGCGATCTTCAACGACTACTATGTGCACGACAGCTACTCGCGCGACGGCATCGCCTACTTCGCCGCGATCAGCGACGGCGCGCTCGGCATCGAGGACTTCACCAGCCCGCCGACCTTCATCAATGACTCGTTCATCCAGTACCCGGGCGCCGCGACGCACAACTGCTGGTTGACCGACGACAGCCGCTACCTCCTGACGACCGACGAAACGAGCGGCGGCCACCTTAAGGTCTGGGATGTGCTCGACAAGACGAATCCGACGCAGGTTTCCGAGTTCGCGCTTCCCGGCGACGACTCGATCATTCACAACGTCTATGTCCGCGGCAATCTGGCCATCGCCTCTTGGTACACGGCGGGGCTTCAGATCATGGACATCACGAACCCCTTCGCGCCGCAGCGCGTCGGCTACTACGACACCTATCCCGGCACCGGCGGCTACGAAGGCGCGTGGGGCGTCTATCCCTACGCCGCCTCGGGCAACATCTACATCAGCGATATGTCGACCGGGTTGTACATCTTCCGCTTCACCCCGAACTACGGCACGGTGAGCGGAACGGTGACGAACGCGAACGGCGGCGCTCCGCTCTCCGGGGTGACGATCTCCGCGCCCTCGCAAGGGAAGACGACGACGACCAACGGCGCGGGGCAGTATTCGCTGAACTTGACCCCAGGCAACGTGCAGGTCGACTACAGCAAGTTCGGTTTTGGCAGCACGTCCCGCACGGTGAACATCGTGCTCGGACAGACGATCACGCAGAACGTGACGCTGGCGCTCTTGCCGACCGGCACGATGTCGGGTGTGGTGCGCTCTTCGGTGGGCGGAGCGCCGCTGGTCAATGCGCTCGTCACGCTGCAGGCGACGCCGCTCGCGACCAACTCCGGTGTCGGCGGAAGCTACTCCATGCCGAGCATTCCGGCCGGGAGCTACTCCGCCACCGCCTCACTCTTCGGATTCGGCGAGACCACAGTTCCGGTCGACATCGCCGCGAGCCAGAACACGCCGCGTGATTTCACGTTGAGGCCCTCCGTCTTCGCCGACAATGCGGAGACCAATCTTGGCTGGTCGCTCGGTGTCGCGGGCGACAACGCGTCCGCGGGGATCTGGGTGCGCGCCGATCCTCAAGGGACAGGCGGCGGTCTGGTTCAGCCGGAGGATGATCACTCAAGTCCCGGCGTGAACTGCTTCGTCACCGGTAACTGCCCGGGCGGCGTCCCTGGCTGCGGCACCGGCGACAACGATGTCGATGGCGGCAAGACGACGCTGATGAGCCCGGTGATCAACCTCTCGGGCCAGACCGGCGCGACGCTTGTGTACTACCGCTGGTACTCGAATAACGCCGGCAGCAACCCTGGCCAGGACATCTTTCAGGTCGACATCTCGAGCAACAACGGCACTTCGTGGGTGAACCTCGAGTCGCTCCTCCAGACGCACAACTTCTGGGAGAAGATGGTCTTCCCGATCGCCAACTACATCCCGCTGACGAGCCAGGTGAAGATCCGCTTCATCGCGCAGGACACGGGCGGCGGCTCGGTGGTGGAAGCGGCGATCGACGACATCGAGATCACGATGCCTCCGCCCACCGTTTCGGTCGAGCCGGGCTTCGCAGCGGGCACGCGCCTCCTCATGGCGACGCCGAATCCGCTTCGTGAGCAGACGATGCTCCGGTTCGCGCTTGATCAACCGCAGCGCGTGTCGCTCGAGATCATGGACGTCGCCGGTCGCGTGGTTCGCCGCGTTGCTGACGGCTCGATGAACGCGGGCGAGCATGCGGTGCTCTGGGACGGACGCGACGCGGCGGGCCGGCTCGTGCCGCAGGGGAT
>CAZZAH010000655.1:0-2492 GCA_964652115.1 uncultured bacterium
GCGCAGCTTCGCGTCGGCATGGCCGAGATCGACAAGCGTTCGAAGAAGTCGGAGTACATCCCCGACGTCAGCGTCGCGCTCTCCTACCAGTCCTACTTCAACGTCGAGCTCCTGCCGCGCGACATCACGCAGGTCGGCGTGCAGCTCAAGTGGGAGCCGTTCGATTGGGGCCGGAAGAAGCAGGAGCTCGCCGCGAATCGCCACGCCGTCACGCAGGCGCAGGACGCGCTTGCGACCGCGCGAGACCACGCGCTGATCGAGGTGCGTGACCACTACCGCAAGGTCGAGCAGGCCCAGGCAATGGTCGAGGCGCGTCGCCTCGCGAAGGAAGCGGCGGAAGAGAAGGCCCGCGTGATCGGCAATCGAAGGTCGGTCGAGATGTCGCTCCCCGGTGATGCGCTCGAAGTCGAGAGCGCGGCGGCCGAGGCGGGCGTTCAGTACCAACAGGCCCTGCAAGCGCTCTGGACGGCGCGGGCCGAACTCGAGGAGGTGCTCGGTGACACGTATTGAAAGGACGTTCTTGCTCTTCGTTCCGGCCGTCCTCGCGCTCGCCGCGGTCGGATGCGAGCAGGCGAAGCACGACGGCCCGTCCGCGCGCGCGGTCAAGGCCTACACGGTGGCGGCGCCGCGTGACATCCAAGGAGTGCGCTACTCGGCCAGCATTCGTCCTCATCGCGAGGTGCGGCTGGCGTGGAAGTGCAGCGGCTACGTGACCGAGGTGAACCAGCGGCGCGGCATCGACGGCGATCTCCGCGACGTGCAGCAAGGGGACGAGATCGCGCGCGGCGCGCTCCTCGCCAAGGTCGAGGACAAGGATCAGCAAGAGTCGCTCAATCGCGCGCGCGCGCAAGAGGTCGAGGCGATCGCGACCTTCGAGCGCTGCCGCCTCGATCAGGATCGCGCGGAGAAGCTCTATCAGTCGAAGAGCCTCACGCGGCCGGAGTACGACGCCACCCGCGCGGCCTTCCTCGGCGCGCAGGCTCGCGTTGACGCCGCCACCGCCAGCCGTCGCGCGGCCGAGAAGGTGGTCGTCGACTGCGCGCTCGTCTCGCCGCTCGACGGGGTCGTCCTCTCGCGCGAGGTCGAGATCGGAACGCTCGCGTCGCCCGGCGCGGTCGCCTTCTCGCTCGCCGACCTGAGCAAACTCGAGGCGGTCTTCGGCGTGCCGGAGCGCGAAATCCGCGAGCTCAAGGTGGGCGATCTGCTCGAGGTGAGGGTCGAGGATCGGCCGCCGATTCGCGCGCAGATCACCGCGCTCTCCCCTTCGGCCAACAGCGAGAGCCGCGTCTTCGAGGTCGAGGTCGCGATCCCGAACGCGAATCGTGAGCTCCGCACCGGAATGATCGCCACCGTGCTGGTCGACGAGCAGAAGGGAGTGCGCACGCCGAGCACCGGCCTTTCGGTGCCGCTGGCGGCGGTGGTGCGCCCCTCCGCGAAGTCCGGCGCCTACGCGGTCTTCACCTTGGAAGGAGACGGCGATCGCGCGGTCGCGCGCCAACGCAACGTCGAGCTCGGCCCCTTGGCCGGCAACGACGTGATGGTCGAGTCGGGTTTGAACGCGGGCGAGCGCGTGGTCGTCGCCGGCGCCACCTTGGTCCAGGACGGCGAAGCCGTCCGCATCCTGCCGTGAGGGAGACGATGAGCGAGCACCAGAACGAAGACGCGAAGATCGAGACGACGCACAACACCGCTCGGTTCTTCGTCGAGAACCGGCAGATCGCCTGGGTCCTTCTCCTCGCGACGATCGTGTGGGGAATCATCGGATACCGCGCGATGCCGCAGCGCAAGGACCCCGATGTTCCGCCGCGCGAGGCGGTCGCCATCTGCAGCTGGCCCGGTGCCAGCGCGGAGCAGGTCGAGCAGCTCGTGACGCGGAAGATGGAAGCCAAGATCGCGGAGAACTCGAAGGTCGAGACGGTCACCTCGAACACGCGGACCGGCATCACCGTGGTGGTGATGAAGCTCCACGAGAACGTCGGGGTCGGGGATCGCGCAAAGGAGTTCGATGATCTGAAGCTCAAGCTCGACGCGATCCGCGATCTGCCGGACGGCGCGGGCCCGATCCAGTTCGTGAAGGATTTCGGCGAGACGGCGACGCTGCTTCTGACCGTGGCGAGCCCGCCGGTCGACGAGGTCGAGCTCGGGCTTCGCGCGCAGGCGATCCATCACGGCATCGAGGAAGCGCGCGGCGGCGCGGCGGCGGCGAGCTTGCCGGGTCGAGTCGCGATCACCTTCTGCTTCCCGGCCGACCTTCAGGCTTATCTCCTGCGTGAGGAGGCCGATCGATTCGTCCGCTTCGGCGAGGCGAGTGGTCTGATCCACGACGCCAAGATCTTCAGCGGCGCCGGTTATCTCGGGATCGATGTGGCGACGCCGCTCGACGAAGCGGCCATCGCGGAGAATTGCCACCGCTACATCGTCGAGAACCTGCACAAGTCGGAGTTCCACCCCGACGTGTGGGGCCCGGCGGTGATCGGCGATCCGGCGAGGAC
>CAZZAH010000656.1:0-2490 GCA_964652115.1 uncultured bacterium
TCTCCTTCGGGCTGCTGTTCGGCGTCGGCTTCTGCATGATCCTGATGACGGCGACCTCGAACACCGCGATTCAACGCGCCGCCCCGGATCACCTGCGTGGGCGTGTGCTCAGCGTCTACGTGACGATCTTCGCGGGTTCGACCCCGTTCGGCAGCCTCTGGGCGGGGAGCCTCGCGCGCTGGAAGGGGGCGCCCTTCGCGATGGGGGTGGGCGGCGTGCTCGCGCTTCTGGCCACGATCTGGGCCTTCCGGCGAGCGAGGCGCGCGGGGCTGCTGCGTCGCGAGGATGGCGGCGCGCTGGGGTCGGTCGCGAGCTGAGCATGCGGATTGCCTCAGCCGCGAACGCGCACTGCGTGTGAGACCTCAGATCAGCGTTCGCGTTGATCAGCTCCGACCGCCATGCGCGTTGTGTGTCGCGCATGGACAGCCGTAAACTTGTGATCGCGCCGAGCCGGTGGTCGACCCGCAGGAATCCCCCCAACAGCCATCCTTGACGCGAGTGGATTGGACGCAGGTCCGCGAACGCGTCCGCTTCCGGGAGGTCTTGATGTTCCCGCCACGATCACGCGTGCTCTTGCTCACCACGCCCCCCTTCACCCTCACTCTCGCGCTCAGCGCGCTGGCCGCACCGCCGAGCGATCTCCCCGGCACGAGGGACATCGACACCCTGTCGCGGATCGACGCGAACAACGTCGACATGGTCGTCACCAATTTCGGCTCGCTCGCCTACAACTCGCCGTACCAATGGCCAGGCCTGATCTATCCCGCCGGCTCCGTGCTGACCGCGGTCTACGGCGCCGGGCTCTGGATCGGCGCGCAGGTCAACGGCGAGGCGCGGGTGACGGTGGCGGAATACTCATCGGAGTATCGTCCGGGGCAGATCCTCTCGCCGACCGAGTGGGGCGATCCCGACGAGAATAATTATCACGTGTACAAGATCGCGGTCGGCGACACGCCGGGCTCTAACCCCGACTACCTGAATTGGCCGGTCGACCAAGGCGCTCCGGTCGACGCGAACGGCAATCCTCGCCTCCTCGGTCGGCAGACGATGTGGGCGGTGTTCCACGACCTCGATCCTTCGAGCCACTACAACGGTGCGGGCAACTCGGAGCCGCTCGGCGTCGAGGTGCAGCAGACGGTCTTCGCCCTCGATCAGGCCGGCTTTCCCGGCAACGCCGTCTTCGTCGAGTGGAAGATCCTGAACAAGGGACCGAATCACCTCGACGACACGCATCTTTCCTTCTGGTGCGATCCGGACCTGGGCGGCGCGGGCGATGATTTCGTGGGCTGCGATCCATCGCGAAACCTCGGGTACTGCTACAACGCCACCAACGCCGACGAGATGTACGGCGTGAGCCCGCCGGTGGTGGGGCTCGGCATCGTTCAGGGTCCGATCGTCCCGGCGCCGGGCCAATCCGCGTGGGTGAGCGGCCACCTCGTTCCGAATTATCGCAATCTGCCGATGACCGCCTTCTCCCGCTACGTCAACGGCAGCGATCCCAACACCCCGGTGGAGTCGTGGAATTACATGCGCGGCCTCGAGTCCGATGGTTCGCCGGTCATCGATCCCACCACCGGACATCCCACCACCTTCGCGCTCTCGGGCGATCCGATCACCGAGGAAGGATGGATCGACGAGAACGCCTCCGATCGTCGAATGATGCTGACCGCGGGCCCCTTCCACATGGCGCCGGGCGACGTGCAGGTGGTCGGCGCGGTCATCCTGATCGGTCAAGGCGACGATCGACTCGAAGGCATCGCGTCCCTGCGCGCCGCGGCCGATGCGGCGCCCGCGCTCTTTCAGGCGATCATGGCGGATGAGGAGGGAGCCTGCTGCGCGCCCTCGGCCGACTGCACTCCTTCGACGCCGGCGTATTGCCAGGGGCTCTTCACGCCGAGCGAACCCTGCGGAGTTTGCGATGACGCCATCGGCGCCTGCTGCTTCGAGAACGGGACCTGTCTCTTGCTTTCACAGTCGGAGTGCCTCGGCACCTTCCTCGGCGCCGCCACCGATTGCTCGACCGAACCCTGCGGAGGTCCTGGCCCCGCGGCCGCGTGCTGTCTGACAGACGGTTCGTGCTCGATGCTGAGCCAATCCGATTGTCTCGGCGTCGGCGGCATCTACGAGCCCGGATCGAGCTGCGATGTCCTACCGCCCGGTCATGAGCGCGGTTGGCAACACACGTACGCGGGCGAGCTCATGATCGACGAGCTGGCGGGCCTCAATGGTGCTCCCGTTCCTTCCGACGGAAATGGCGGCCCCGGCAACGCGGTCTGGCACGACCCGAACTCGACCGGCTCGTGGTTCCTCTCCGCGTGGGGCGGTGACGGCGGGGATGGCCAATTCACGCAAAACGGAGCCGACGAGCGCAACCTCGGCGAGTCCTATCTGGTCCTGCGTTGGGATCACAACCCGGACAACATCGGCTGGTGGGCGTTCGAGGACAGCGCGGCGGCGGCCTTGCCCTTCGGCGTCTACGAGCATGATCGG
>CAZZAH010000657.1:0-2485 GCA_964652115.1 uncultured bacterium
ATTCGAGCGTGGTTCAATACCCTATCCCGATATCGCGGTTACCCCCGGCCCGATCGTGCGCAGAGGATGTGACGGGTCCAGCGATGCCCTACCTCGACCCGCGCTCTCCGCACAGAGACGAGATCGATTACACGCTCGCCGCGGCGATCGTCGGCGCGATCGGCGGCGAGGGGTGAGCGAGAACGGAAGTACTCCCACTCGATCGACGTCTTCGATCTGCGCGGCCGACCGCGGGCACGCCTTCGAACTGAAAGCCCGTTCGGGGTCGCGCGGCTCGCTTTCGACGTCGAGCGCTCTACCCTCTTCGTCCTGGTGGACAAGTTAGTGGAACTCGATTTGACCAACGGCATGAGCCGAGAGACCGAGAACCTGGACAGGCTGAGAGAGCTCGCTCTTTCGGCGAACCCGACGGTGGCCGACGCCGCCTCCGAGCTCGTGCACATGCGTGAAGCCCAAGGTGCTCCTTATTGACGAGCCGACCTCGGCGCTCGATCCCGAGAAGATCTCCGAGGTGCTCGATGTCATCCTCGCTCTCGCGCACGAGGGGATGACAATGCTGATCGTTTCGCACGAGATGGGCTTTGCCCGCGAGGTCGCGCAGCAGGTCTGCTTCCTCGATCACGGCAGATTGGTCGAGGTGGGACCGCCGGAGCAGATCTTCGGCGCGCCGCGCGAGGAGCGGACGCGGGCCTCCCTCGCGCGGGTGCTCTAGCGCCGGCGTTCAAGTACTCCACGCGGCACGCCGATGACATGGCGAGTCTCCGGCAATCCGAAACCACCGAGCATGGCTGGGCGCGTGGCCGCGTCAACGCAGCTGGGAAGGAGATCGAGATGGACTTCAATGCGGCGATCGTGGCTCATAAGAAGTGGAAGGACAAGCTCTGGGAGAGCGTCCAGTCAGACACCCCGCTCGATCCGCTGGTCGTCGCGAAGGACACGGGATGTCCTCTCGGGCAGTGGATACAGACGGCGGGCAAGGAGTGCGGCACTCTGATCGAGTACCAGACGCTACGAGAGAAGCACTCCCGCTTCCATCTGGCCGCCGCGGACACGGTGCGACAGATCCATGGGCTCCCGAAGGAGCAGGCTGGAGCGGTCCTCCACGGAAAGACGCCCTTTTCTGCCGCGTCGGCCGCGTGCGTGAACGCCATCGCGGCCCTGCGCGACAAGCTCAACGCCGCCTGATCAAACACGCGAAGAGCGAGCTCCGAAAAGCATCCGCTTCAGGACCGGCACATAGAGGAAGTACGCGTCGCACGATCGACAGAGCCCGAGCGCTCCACGACCTTCACGCTCCAGCCGCTGGCGCAGGGTGCGGTAGCTCGATCCGTTCCAAACTTCGCGGATCGACTGGCGCGACACGTCACCGAGGGTGACCTGACCGAGTGCGTCCTGGCAGCAGAGGCTGACCTCGCCGGTCGGGCGGATGACCATCTGCATGTAGGGAACGCCGCAGGATGCCCGCTCGAAGTAGCGATGGTCTTGACCGTCCTGCTTGTTCGGCGCCGATCCGGCGCGCGCGCTCAACACCTCGCTCTCGGGACGAACATAGACCTGCGTGTTCGCGCGGAGATGCTCGAGCGAGGGGTCATCGCTCGCGCTGAGCAGGTCGAGCACCCGCCGAACTTGCTTCCGCAGCGCTAGGTCATCGCTATAGTTGTTCACGATCAGCTCGTCCAGCCCGGCGCGAGCGAGCTCGACGTAGAGCTCAAAGGTGAGCGGGGTCCCGTTGGTATAGAGATAGATCCATGCTCGCGGCACGCGCCGGCGAAAGTGCCGGCAGATTTCTGCGATTCGCTTGTCGAGCAGCGGCTCGTTGTTGCTGAAGAGCGCGAGGTGACCCGCGTAATCCACGGCGTTGAGCTCGTCCGCGATCCGCTCGACCAGGTCCATCGACATCTCTCGAGCGGGCCTCGGGTCGACGTGCCGATTCACGGGACAGAATCCACAGCCGCCGTTGCATCGACTGATCGTCTCGACCTCGATCGCCTTTGGCATCTCGGAAAGTGCGGAGGCATAGAGGAGCGCGCTCAGCCGATTGGTGAGCGCGTGGTAGCGCATGTCGAGGGGTCCGCCGCGTGGGCCGAGCGCCGCTCGCTTGAGGCGCTCGATCCAGCCCGTACCGCCGGAGCGGATGATGGCGACCTCGCGCATGTCGCTAAGAGACTCCGTACAATGTGCGCTTACCTCGGGTACTTCGACGATGACGCCGCGGGATTCCGCGCTTCTCACCGCTCACTCGGCGCGACGCCCGCCTCACGAGAGCGAGCTTCCCATGGCGCGAGCGAAGCGACAACCGCCGAAACGAGGTCGGATTTTCGCGAGGAACATCGCGCAACCCAGCTGCGCGGATGCCCGCCCCCACGCGCGCTGGCCGCGCAGGGGCGGGATCCTCGAGAAGCTTCTCGATCGATCGCTGGTGCGCGAGGCCTACCTCACGCGCACGAGCTTTCCCGTCACCTGCTCGCCGCCGGCAACCATCCGG
>CAZZAH010000658.1:0-2481 GCA_964652115.1 uncultured bacterium
GGCCGGGGAGCCGCCGCACCGTTTACCAGGCACAAAGACGCTCCCATATGCGGTGGGGGATGGTCAAGGCCACCAGCGAAGAGATCGAGTCGCGAGGCGCGTGGAAACGGGTCGCGGTGAATCGGACCGTGGTCCCTGCGGTCGTCCCTGCTATGCTTGAGGCCCCCCGGACGAGCCTTCACCATGGAACGCGATCGCCGCGTTCAATCCGAGCACGTCTCCGCGGCTGAACGGCATCGTCTTCGGCGTGAACTACACCGACGGTGTGACCCTCGTTGGGCTCGGACCCTGCGGCGATTTCGAGCTCGCGACCGGTGCGTGGCCCGCTTCGGGTGAGGGCACCGCGGTGACCTGGAACGTTGCACAGACGTCGTTCCTCACCGATGTGTACTGGTTCGCGGGGTACAACTACTACGCACCGACGCCAGCCTCATTCGGCGTAGGACCCCATCCCACCCAGGGCGGATTCTTCGCCGACGACAGCGTGCCGGCGATTCTCGATCCGATCCAGTGGTTTGGATCTCTCGGATTCGATCAGCCGGGGGGTACATCAAATTGTTTTGACGACTTGCCGCGGGGCGCGTGCTGCCTACCGAACGGGACCTGCGGGATCATGTCTGCCGACGACTGCGCTAATCAAGGAGGCCAATACCAAGGGGACGGCACGATCTGCGACCCGAACAACTGCGTGGCGGTGGGGGCGTGCTGCCTGCCGGATGGGACATGCGTGATCGAGTTCATCTCCGACTGTGGCTTCGACGGGGGCACGTTCCTCGGGCCTGACACGGCCTGCGACCCCGGCCTGTGCGCTCCGGTCGGCGCCTGCTGCTTCCCCGACGGGCACTGCGAGGTGCTGCGCTCGGACGACTGCGCCGACGCGGGGGGAGAATTCGACGGGGCGATGCGCTGCGCACCTAACCCTTGCCTACCGGTCGCTGTCCATCATCGGACGTGGGGAGAGGTCAAGGCGACCTTCCGTTAGCGCGCTGGTGTTCGCCCGCACTGGGTCGAACGAAGGCCCGACGCGAGAGCCCCGCGCGGATGCGGGGCTCTCCCTTTGGATCCGCGCGCGACTGCAGGCTCCCCATTCGACCGCCGCTCGCCCTATGCTTCCGCCCACGAGCCCGAGGTTGGACCATGGAGGATCCGCGCATGCCGAGAGCGACGACCGCTGCCCGCTGGTTGGCCCCGTTTCTGCTACTCACGGCCTTCGGGTGCAAATCGCCCGAACTCGCCGGCGGCTGGCGCGATCGCGAGATCCACGTCGACGGCGACGTCGACGACTGGCCCGGCATGTCGACCTACTTCGATCAAGAGCGGGTGCGGATCGCGGTCCGAAACGACGCCGAGTACCTCTACCTCGGCCTGAGCTCGACCCATCCCGCCGTGCTCGGCCGCGCGCTTCTGGCCGGCCTCACCGTCTGGTTCGATCCCAAGGGCGGCGAGGCGAGGACGACCGGCATCCGTTTCCCCCTCGGCGTGCGCGAGATGGACTTCGACATCGGCGCCGAAGGGCACGGCTTCTCGCCCGCAGAGCTTCTGCAGCGCTACCGCAGCTCCACCGTCGAGTACCGACTGCTCGAGGGAGCCGACGCGTCGCGCCTGGTCAAGCAGGGCGAGGCGCCTGGGGTCGAGGTCGCGATGAACGGGCGGAACGACACCTTCACCTATGAGCTCAAGGTGCCGCTCACCTCGCTCGGGGAGGGCGGCTTCGCGGTCGGGGCGCAACCGGGCGACGAGATCAGCGTCGGCTTCGAGATCCCCAAGCCGCCGAAGGACGTCTTCGTCCGCGGCGCCAAGCGCGACTTCGAGCGCTTCGAGGACCCGGAATTCGATCCCGATTCGAGCAGGGTCGATCCGGAAGACCCGAGCGGAGCTCCCGGCGGCGCCCCGCCCGGCATGCGCCGAGGGGAAGACGGTCGCGGCGACGGCTTCGGTCGCCGGCGCGCCGAGGTCGAGCCGCTGGACCTCTGGGCGCGGGTGAAGCTCGCGAGCGCGCCGACCGCCGCGCGCTGAGCGCCGGCACGCACCGCCGCCCTGACGAGCCGGCTGCGCACTGGCACGGGATCCGCTCCATCCAGGCTTGCCGTCGCGCGGTCGACGGCTGCCGACGGCGAAGGGGCGTGGTACCCTTTCGCGGCGCAACCCACCACAGGAGGTCCGAATGCACGTGCCCGGCTCACGCGCGCTTCTTGCCGCGCTGCTCCTGCTCTCCATGCCCGCCGTCGGCCACGCGAAGTCGGCCAACGTCTCCGCCACGCTCGCCTCGATGCTGGAGCAGGTTCCGGCGCCCACCGGCGTGCTCTACGATCGCGTGCTTTCCCTTTCGACGATCAAGCAGCACGACGGGTCCCGCGAAAGCCTCCCGGCCAGCGCCTCCGAATGGCGCCAGATGTACGACGAGGTCTGGCGCGCGTCGGTCGTGCCGCCTTCGTGGCCCGCGCTTCGGGCGGTCACGTCTCGTGTGCCGGTCGAGTCGGG
>CAZZAH010000659.1:0-2479 GCA_964652115.1 uncultured bacterium
GGCGTCATCGTGTCGGAGCCGGTCTGGCGCGTGATCGTGGACGGCCAGGCCAAGCTCGGCGCCTTCGGCCATGGCTATACCTACACCGCGCATCCGATCGCCACCGCCGCGGCGCTCGCCAATCTCGACATCATCGAGCGCGAGGGCCTGGTGGCCCAGGCCGCGCAGCGCGGCGCTTTCATGCATGCGCGGCTCCAGGCGGCTTTCGCCGATCATCCGCTGGTCGGCGAGATTCGCGGCCGGAGCCTGATCGGCGCCTTGGAGTTTGTCGCCAAGCGCAACCCGGCCACCCGTTTCGATCCGTCCTTGAAGATCGCGGCGCGGGTGGTGAAGGCGGCGCTTGCGCGCGGCTTGATCACCCGCGCCTTGCCCCATGCCGACACCATCTCCTTCTCGCCGCCCTTCACCATCAGCGAGGATGAACTCGCGACCATGGTCGATCGCGCCAAGGCGGCGGTCGATCAGGTGGCGGACGAATTGCTGAAAGAGGGGATCTGGCGGCCTTGAGCATCAAGCGCCGAGGCCGGGCGTCTCGATCCGCATCACCATGTCCTCCTTCGGTCCGACCACCACGCGCCAATAGCCGGCAAGGTCGCGGTCGAGCTCCGGATCGCCGAGTGCATGCGACGACGGGGTCAGCAGGCCGAAGCAACCCTGGCGCTCGAGCAACTTCTAGCGGCGTTCGGTGACTCCGTTAGCACCACGACCAAAGCCCGCATTCTCGCTCGTCTGGGTGTGCTGGAGAGCCACCTGGCCCGCTATTCAACCGCAAGGGTCCACTGCGAAGCTGCATACGACGTCTTTCGGGGCACGAACGAAAACCAGGAGATCGGAATGCTCGAGCTCGCGCTCGGAGTCATCGCGTTCCGACTCGGCCAACACTCACGCGCATCCGATCTCTACGAGAGCGCGCTCTTCACCTTCCGGCGCATCGACCAGAGGGAAGGCATCGCCAAGGCGCTGAACCTCCTGGGCCTCATTCTGAGCAAGGGTTCGCGCTGGAGAGAGGGACGCGAGTACCTGATGCGCGGGCTTTCTGTGAGCGAGGAGTCAGGGCACTACGCATTCGTCGCGAGCCACTGCGTGAACCTCGGAATCCTCCATTCGAAGACGGGAGAGTGGGGTCTAGCCCAGCAGCGGCTCAGCCAAGCTCTCTCGATCTTCCGAGAGATGGGGAATCCCCTCGGCCAAACTTGCGCTCTCATCGCGCTCGGCAATCTGAAGCTCCGGACACAACAAGGTCGCGTGGCCTCGATGCACTACAAGGAGGCCTTGGAGTTTGCGCGCTCCAACGGGTACCTCCGCGAGTGGGCCTTGGCGCTCGAGTTCCTCGGGGAACAAGCGATCCAACAAGGCGAGCTCTCGCGCGCGGAGCAGCTCCTCGGCGAGGCGTCCGAGATCGGCCAGCGCTGCGCGCCGGAAGGCGACATCGTTGCGGAGGTGCGTCGGCGGCAAGCGGATCTCTGCCTCGTTCGAGGCCAGGCGAGCCGTGCGGCCGCGCTTGCGGTCGAAGCCGCCCAGTTCTGCTTCCAGGTAAGAGAGTTCGCCGAGTGCGGCGCCGCGCTTCGCACATTGGCCCTCGCGATGGGGGAGTTGGGGAGAATCGATGAGGCGATCGCCGTGGCAAGGCGCGCCGTGGATCTTCTCGGCGAGACCCCCGACATCATGCAGCTTCTCCTCGCGCGGCGTGCGCTCGCGTCGTTGCTTGCGGATCGCGCCAAGCTGAGCGCGGCATCGCCTGAGTCGAGGCGCGACGCCACCGAAGCGACCGGACTGCTGGAGGAGCTCGCGCTCCGCTATCAGGAAGCCGAGCTGCCGGAGAGCGCGGTGAACACCCTCGGCATTCTCGCGGGCCACCGTGCGGCGTGCGCCGAATTGGACGAAGCGTTCGCGGCAGTCGCTCAGGCGACGGCGCTCGCCGAGGCGAATGCGTTGACGAGCTGGCTGCCGAAGCTGGAGGCGATGCGCGCGAACCTGGAGGACCTCTTCGCGGAGGACGCGGTCACCCGGACCGCAGAGTTCCAGTTGCTGCAAGAGCTCGCGGGGCTGTCGCCGACCGACCTCAACGCCTCCACCCTCGCCTGCCTCCAGATGGCGGTCCGCCGTTCGCGTAGCGATCGCGCGATCCTCGCCTGGAGCGAGCCGGGCCGACGAATTCGCATCGAGTCGACCGTTGGATTCACGGCGGCGGAGTCGCACGAGGAGGCACTGCTCGAGATCGCTCGAAGCTTCCGGAACGGCCGGAAGCTCTGCGTCATGCAAGGCCCGGGCGGATCGGCCTCCCAGCTTCCCGCGTCCGGAGCGGTGTCGGCCGTCGCCCTCCCGATCCAGGTCGCGGATACGGTGGTGGGGGTGCTCTATCTCGACCGCCTCAAGGATGCGAACGCCGGCCCCTATCGAAACGCCGATCTTCGCATGCTCTCGCTCTTCTCCGGGTTGCTCTCGGTCTACCTCAGCGCGAGGGAGCATGAGAGACGAC
>CAZZAH010000660.1:0-2477 GCA_964652115.1 uncultured bacterium
GCACCACGACACCATCCTCGAACGGAAAGACGTGGTAGTAGAGGGGACGCGAGCCGGCAGGCGCACCCAAGTTGTGCGTATCGTCGGGCAGATCGAGGCCCCAATACTCGTGATGCCCATACCGCAATCCGAAGCTGTCCCAGGTCAGATTGGGATCCCAGACGTGAAGCGGCGGCACGCGGCTTCGCGGATAGACGGCTCGACCATCGGGCGCCACGCCGGTCAAGTAGGCCCCTTCGAGAACCCATGAGCAGTCTCCGAGATCCTCCTGTCGCTCGAGCGTTCGGTGTCGATGAAGGACCGGAGCGAAGCGTTCCGCCAGAGCCGCCTCGTTGATGAGGTAGATCGTGTGGTCATAGGGACTCGGTCCCACCTCGATGCGGTCGATCAAGAGCTCCGCGCTCGCCGTCGGGTGGGAATCGATGAGCTCGGGCGTTCCCCAGTCGTCGTGCAGGCTGGAATCCCACTCCGGCGGATCAGGGCTGACTTGATCGCAAGTGAGGTGGGTGAAGTAGATGCTGATCTCGCCGGCACCATTGGACGAGCCGGTCGCGTGCCGCACCCAGCTCTCGGTGAAGCAGTCTCTGCAGGCTCCGACAGAGTTCAGACCGGCGCAGCGCCACAGGGTCGCGAGCTCGGTCGCCTGAATCTGTACGCCCGCGATCGGCGCGCCGCTCGACACGTCGATCACCCGTGCGTTGTACGTGATCCCATGCGGTGGTTCGGGCGGGTCGGGCGAGTCGGCAGAGACCTGGTTCGGATCGAGCAGGAAGGGAAGCAAGAGCAGCAAGCATGGCCATCGCATGGCAGTTCCTCCGTGAACCGCCTGGGGTGCCCCAGGGAAGCTCGAGCGGCGCGCGGGGCCTCGGTCGAGGCCTCGCCGTCATCCACTCGACACCCTGGTCTGGACCCGCAACAGGTATGCCCCGAGCCCTCGCGTTCACGAGCGGCTCGGGAGCATGCGGAGGAAGTGCCTTCGCGCGGAGGACTACTGCGCGCCGACCAGCTCGATCTCGAAGATCAAGGTGGCGTTCGGCGGGATGACCGGCATTCGACCGGCGGATCCAGAGGCGAGGTGCGGCGGGATGGTGAGCTTTCGCTTGCCCCCGACCTTCATCGTCATCAAAGCCTCGTCCCAACCACGGATCACCTGGCCCATGCCGACCGGGAAGTCATAGGGAGTGCCGCGGTCGCGGCTCGAGTCGAACTTGCTGCCGTCGGTCAGCCAACCGGTGTACTGCACCTGGACCCGGTGACCCTTCACCGGGCTCGCGCCGGTTCCGATCGCGATCTCCTCGTACTTCAGTCCGGTTGGCGTGGTCACGATCTGGCTTCCCTTCGGCGGCGGTACCGATGTGGGTGGAGCGGTGGTGGAAGGGCTGGCCGTAGCGCCCGCGGGGGTGCTCTCCTTCACGGTCGTGCTCGGGGCGGGGGACTTGGGCGTCGTGCTCTCCGTTCGCTCGGACTTCTGCGCTCCACCGCAGGCGGCGAGCAGGAAGCAAAGCGCGATCGCGCCGATCGAGATGCGATTCATCGAACCTCCTCCGGACGGTTTCGTGTGCCGGCCGCTCGCGGAAGATACCGACCGATCGGATCGAGAGACAAGAACGCGCCGCAAGGGGCCGGAGCGTTCACCCGCTCAGGCGAGCGAGGAGGGCACGCGCGGCCGCGAGGGGATCAGCCGCGCCCCAAACCGCGCCGATGACGGCGACGCCATGCGCGCCGGCCGCGAGGCACTCTTCGGTCCGCTCGAGGGAAATGCCGCCCAGGGCGAAGACCGGGATCGACACGACCGCGCACGCCTCGGCCAAGCGAGCGAGGCCGACCGGCGGTCCATACTTCCGCTTCGACTCCGTGTCGTAAACCGGGCCGAAGCAGAGGAAGTCGGCCCCGGCGTGCTCCGCCTCGCGCGCCGCGTCGACGCTGTGCACCGATCGGCCGATCAGTGCGGAAGGGCCGAGCGCCGCGCGCGCTTCATCGACTCGGACGCCGTCCTCGGGAAGGTGCACGCCGATCGAGATCTCGCGCGCGAGGGGGACGTCGCCGTTGACGAGCAGCGCACTCGAGGGACCGAGCCGCTCGAGCGCGCGCCGAGTGTCGTCGCGTGGGAGGTCCTTCTCTCGCCACTGGAACGCCACGCCGCGCAGCTCGAGCAGAGCGCGCGCCGCGGCGATCGGATCGGCGCCCATCCGCGCGCGATCGGAGATGACGTAGAGGCGAAAGTCGATCGGCGTCGACAGACTAGCTGCCCGAGCGAACCACGCCTTCGAGCGGGCTCGAGGCGTTGGCGTAGAGCTTCCGCGGAATGCGTCCCGCCTCGAAGGCCAAGCGCCCCGCCTCGACCGCGTGCCGCATCGCGCGGGCCATCTTGATCGGATCGTCGGCCCCGGCGATGGCGGTATTGAGCAGCACGCCGTCGCACCCGAGCTCCATCGCGATCGCGACGTCCGACGCGGTGCCGACGCCCGCGTCGACGA
>CAZZAH010000661.1:0-2473 GCA_964652115.1 uncultured bacterium
ATCGGGAGACAGTCGTGATGATCTGCTGGGGTGGGTCCGCAGCCGGCGTTGGAGTACGCGTCACAGGCAAACGATGCGCCGAGGCTCCCGCTCAGGAAGGACGGGCCGACGTTCGCGAGCACGAGCCCCGCGTTGGCGCCGCTGACCAGAAAGCCTTGGCGGTTCACGTTGCCGTCTTGGGTCGAGGTCGAGAGCCAATCGCCGAAGAGGGTGAAGTCGGTCGCTCGCATCAACGGTGCGGTGCGCACGCCCAAGGAGAGGACGACCGCGCGATAGCCCAGAAGCTGAGTGAGCGGACAACCGTTGTTGCCCCCGACCAGGCGCACGAATGGAGCGCTCTGCGCGAAGCCCGCCCCGGCATAGTCGTAACGATCCCACGATGGCGGGTCCGGAATCGGGTCATCGAAGCTCGCTCCGTTCAACGCGACGTTGAGGGCGCTCGATAACCTCCTCTCGACCAGGCCGGTGTCGTCGAGATCCAGGCAAAGGATCGAGGGATAGCGTGCCACCCCGTCGACCAGTCGGTACGAGGGCAGGATCTCGAAGTCGAAAAAGTTTCCGCCGGTCGTGTCCGGCAGTAGGTAGTAGCTGGTCGGCGTCGCGACGTAGGCGGAGGAGACGAAGTACTGGACCTTCGTGCCCGGCGCTAGCACGCCATCGCGGAGCATCTCGTTGTTGTCGAGGTTCTCTCCCACGAAGTCGTCGTCCGCCTCGCGGAACTCGGAGATGAAGTCCTTCTTGCTCACCTGGGTGCCCACCTGCGCGGAGTCCATGTAGCCGAAGGTGAACTCGGCGCTCGGGCCCACGATGCTCCGCCCGTCGGAGATCGCGGTTTTCCAGGCCTGATAGCTCGGGATGCTCGACTGCGAGGGCCCCTCACGCGGAATGCGCCACCAGAGACGTGCTTCCCACTTGGTCGAGCTGGTCGGGCTCGGGCCCGAGACGTAGAGCGAATCGCCGAGTCGGCTGGGATTGGCGCCGCTCCCATGCAGATCGATCGCGACGTCGGCGTTGCCGGGATTGCTCGGCGAGAGAGTCGCTCCCTGACCAAAGCCGTCGATGAAACGCATCCAGGAGTTGACCGTGATCGTCGGCGCGACCGCCGCCGGCGCGGGTATGACCAAGACCTCGATGTTGTCGAGCAACGGCGAGAAATTGGAGTTGCCGGTGCAGATCGTCGGAGGAATACCGAATTGATCGCACGACGCCCAGAGCTCATAGACCAGCCGCACGCGATCGGAAGCCGAAGGCACGGACGACGCCGCGGGGGCGAGGGTGGTTGAGCAAGAGAGTCCCCCTGTGTAAATGAAGCTCGAACCGACGGGCGGAGACCATTGCGTCTGTCCGTTTGCCGGACAGGTGTAAGGGTAATACATCCAAGACGTGCGGTAGAACACACCGTCGTCGTGGTACAGCTCGGCGTAAGAGTCCAGCCGAGCGACGAACTGGTTCTGCTCAGCTAGGCCAGTCAAGTCGACGATGGGGGAGACCAAGACCTCGTGCTGGCCCGAAGGGTGTAGCCCATTCGCGTCGTGAAAGGTCAGCACGTTCCCTGCGAGATTGCATCCGCAGCCGGAATAGTTAGGGTAGTCGTCGCGCGGATGGACGCCGACCAGGCTCGCGAGATCGGTCCCGCCCGTCGCCTGGAAGCCGTGATCCCCACTTTCGAAATTCCAGCTCTGATTCCCCTCCACGATGCTGCCCGACACGACGATGTTGTCGACCGCGAAGGGACCATAGCTCGTGGAGTATCCGCCGTCCTCGTCCGAGTTGAAGCTGTCCGAGGTCAGCTCGAAGGCGAGTCGGAATTTCGTCGTACCCGCGAGGTCAAATGAGTGGAGCGTGACGCTGAAGCTCGGATAGAAGCCGATCTCCGGCGCTCCGATCGCGTCGCTGAATCCATCGCCGTTCAGGGAAAGCTCCGCGCCGTCGTTGCCCCGGAGAAGCACACGAACGAAGTCCTTGCCGAGCTCCGTGTCGTTGAAGTAGCGGAACGCCACTTGTACATCGCCGCTTCCTGTATAGGTCAGCTCCGGGCTGCTATAGCGATAAGCGCGGAGATTGCCGTAACCCAGGCCGCTTCCCCAGCACGCCGCGCCCGCCTCGTCTTCGAAGCGGCCGACCCAGGCGCCGCCTTGCCCGGCCGGAATCGGCGGAGCGACCAGGTTGCCGTGGCCGCTCCAGGCCGCGGCGGAAATCCGTCGGAAGCCGTCGCCGGCCGGAGCGCTTTGCTGGTACGCCGTCCAGCCCTCGAGCGGATCGGCCGCGCCGTGGTCGAAGGTCCATCTCTCGTTCTCGATCGCATGCGGCGTCCCGCCGACATCTTGGTAGTAGCCGAAGTGGACCGTGTCGACTCGAGCGCCGTTCGTCGGCGCGCGACTCGGGAGCGGCGCGGCGTCCTCGATGGCAATCGCCGGAATCGGGTCGATACGGCGAGCCATCGCCGGCTGCGCAAGGAGCGAGAGCAAGAGCG
>CAZZAH010000662.1:0-2465 GCA_964652115.1 uncultured bacterium
AGCTTCGACTCGACGGCGCGACGCCGGACGACGCGCTCTTCCAGGGATCGCTGCGTCGCCTGCGGCCGGTGCTCATGACCGCGCTGGTGGCGTCGCTGGGGTTTCTTCCGATGGCGCTGGCCCATGGCACCGGCGCGGAGGTGCAGCGTCCGCTCGCGACGGTGGTGATTGGAGGGCTGCTTTCGAGCACCCTCCTGACGCTGGTCGTGCTGCCGGCGCTGTGGAAGACGTTCGAGGTGCCGCGCAATCGCGAGCGTTGACCGCGTGCTTTCGAGCGCGGTTTCCCGGGCGGGCGCTCCTTCGGATGTGAAAGGTCGGAACGGTCGCGGAGCGCCGGCCCTCAGTGGGCCGACGCTCCGTACAAGCTCTTCACCTTGCCCCACGACGCCGGCTCGGCCGCCACCGGCGCGCAGGGGCGGATCAGGGCGCCGATCGCGAGCGCCTTCGCGTCCACGCCGTGGATCACCGACACGTTCTGCCAACCCTCCGGGTACCCAAGCCCCGGAGCGATCTTCGTCATCGGGCAGCTATGCACCGGTCCGTCGTAGTCGACGCCGATGTAGAACCTCGGCGTGGGGCCGAGCCACGCGCCGCGAAACCCGACCCACCAACTTCCGCTCACGCAGCACCCGCTGAGCGGCGCTTCGATCCGTTTGAAGGTGGGAAAGTAGGGCATGGTGCCTGCATCAAGCCCGAGAGCCGAGCAGATCACGTTCCCCGGTTCGCCGATGCCACTGTCGTCCCAAACGAATGCGTCGTAGCCCGTAGGGTCCGATACACCCACTTGTGTTCCCCAGAGGACAAGGGTGCAGAGCTCGCCTTCGCCCGAGTAGCACTCCGCAAAGGCGCCGTAGTCGGGCGGCGGTGATTCGTAGTAGGCCCAGCCCTCCGCGGACTCCCAGGTGCCGTCCCCGTGGAGCAGCAGCTCACCGCAGGGGTCGGCAATGGCCAGGCTAGTGCAAAGAGCCGAAACGCAGATCAGAACAACCCATGCCATCCGCATCGAGAGCCTCCTATCGGTGACTGACGACCAGCGTTCGTGAGAGCTTGAGCGCTGGGGCAGTGCCGGCGTCGAGTTCGACCGAAATCAATCATACTCCGCGCGAGTCAACGTCGCCGCTACCAGGGAGGTCAACCAGGCGCATCCCGAGCGAAGGAGCGGCAGAGTGTCGGGCGAGGGGCGCGTGACGCTAGAATGCCCTCGCGGCGCGCGGGGCATATCACACTGCTCCGCTGCGACCAAACACGTCAGAGCAACGGTCGGAGGAAACTGGCGATGCCCAAGCACTGGCTTTTCAAGTCCGAGCCGAGCGACTTCTCGATCGAAGATCTCGCGCGGAGCGAGCAGCAGACGACCGGCTGGGATGGCGTCAGGAACTACACCGCGCGAAATCTCCTGCGCGACGAGATCAAGCGCGGCGACCTGGTGCTCTTCTATCACTCGAGCACCGACCCGACCGCGGTGGTCGGGCTCGCGAAGGTCGTTCGTGACGGCTATCCCGACCCGACGCAGTTCGATCGGAAGTCGGCCCATCACGACGCGGGCTCGGAGCCCGCGAATCCGCGCTGGTACCAGGTCGACATCAAGCTGGAGACGATCTTCGCCCGGCCGCTGACGCTCGAGGAGCTGAAGGGCACGCCGGGGCTCGAGAAGATGATGCTACTCCAGCGCGGCTCGCGCCTCTCAGTGCAGCCGGTGACGCCGGAGGAGTTCGCAATCGTGAAGAAGCTCGCGGGCGCGGCCAAGCGCGCGGACAAGAAGTCGGGCTAGCTACTTCACCAACCGCCGCGTCATGAGGCGAAGCGCGAGATAGAAACCGAGCACGGCCAGCGCGATCAAGTAGACGATGCTGACCGCCGCGTGCGATGGCATCACGCCGAGGCAGGCGCCGCGCACCAGATTCGCGATGTGCGTGAGCGGCAGCACCTGCGCGAAGAGACAGGCCCAGCGCGGCAGCGCCTCGGTCGGGAAGAAGGTCCCGCTGAAGAGGAACATCGGAAAGACGAGCAGGAAGGTCGAGAGGTTGAACGAGTCGATCTTGGGCACGAGGGCCGTGGTGACCAGGCCCATCGCCGAGAAGAGCAGCCCGCCCAAGATCGACAGCGGGATCACGAGCAGCCCCGATGGATAGCTCACCAGCTTGAAGAGCGTGAGCATCACGAGCACGATCGTCCCGGCGAGCAGCGACTTGGTTGCGCCCCAGAACCACTCGCCCGCGATCACGTCCTCGACCAAGAGCGGGGTCGCCATGATCGCGTCGAAGGTCTTCTGGTAGTACATCCGCACGAACGACGAGTAGGTGGTCTCGAAGTAAGCCCAGAAGAGGATCGTGATCGCGACCACGCCCGGCCCCATGAAGCGGAGATAGGTGACCGGCGCGCCTTCGAAGGAAAGCTGCCCGACCATCGAGCCCATGCCGAAGCCGAACGCGAGCACGTAGTAGACCGGCTCGAGAATCGGCGGC
>CAZZAH010000663.1:0-2459 GCA_964652115.1 uncultured bacterium
CGCAGACCCAAAGATCGGAGCGACGGCGGATGGTTGACAGGGTCGTTCCATATCATCGGATCCCTTGCACGCATCGCGCCGAGGTCGCGCGAACTGGAGTCGACGCTCGAGCAGGCGATCGCCGATACCTGCCTGGCGGTGCGGCAGCACGTGGCGCAGTCCCTCCAAGGTTTGCCCGATCGCGGGACCGCCGCTCGCCTTCTCCAACTCGGATTGCGGTCCCCGTCCGAGGTGATCCGCAGCTCGTGTGCTCGCGCGCTCTCGTCCGGCGAGTGGTCGGAGCATCTTTCCTACCGGGACATCGAGCCTCTGTGCGCGGACTCCTCGCCTCAGGTGCGTAGCGCAGGATACGAAGCTCTCCCCTACGTTGCCGTCGACCCAGCGAGCGCGTTGCGGCTGCTTCGCGCGGGGCTAGCGGATCCAGACGTTGGCGTGGTTCGGTCCGCGGCAGGAAGCGCGGTCCAACTCCACAAAGAGAGGAGCTCCGTCGCCGAGGTCCTCATGGAGGCGGTGACGAGCGGCTCGACGCAGACCGCCACCACGACGCTGCGTGAGTCGGTCAACTCGCTCGATCCCTCGCTGCCCTGCCGCCTCTTGCGCGCGGCCGCGCGGGATCCTCGGCCGGCCGTTCGGCTCGAAGCGATCCAGCGGTGTGAGCGCCTTCCGTGCAGGGACGAGTGCGTTCTCCTCGCGGCCGAAGACTCGGATCCGGAGATTCGCCGACGCGGCGTAGAGGCTGTCCTGGCGTCGCCGTATCCCGCCGACTCGCTCGAGGCCGCCGTCATTCGCGGGCTTGAGGATGTCGATTCGCAGGTCGTGCTCGTTGTGCTGCGCGCGATCGCGGACGCTCCGGGATCTTCCGGGTTCGCCATCCCACACGTCCGCGCGCTGACCACGCATCGGAGTGAGGAGGTGCAAGCGATGGCTGAGGAGATCTTGAAGGAGATCGAGAGCTACGTAGGTCGAAGGGGCGCAAACCGCACCTCAGCGTCCGGCCGGTAGGTCCTGCGCCGGGGCTACGATGCGCCTGAGGAGCATTCTGGATGAAGATCGAAATGGACGCCGAGCACATCCGACAACGCTTCGAACAGGTCCGCGCTCTACGTCGCCTTTGCCTCTCGCTCGCCCGGTCGAGCGCGGGGCGTGAGATCATCGAACGATGCCGATCGAACGCGGCGGTGCAGCGAACCTCACGCTCTCTCGGCCGATTCGATCGCGATCTTTCGAGGCCATGATCGGGAGGCGGCAAGATGACCGCGCGACTACGCCGCATGGCCGTGGCAATCCTGAGTCCACTACTGCTCACCGTCTTTTCCCGCGCGTCTGCGTGCAGCTGCGGAGGCGAGACTTTCGTCGAGGCCGTGGATCGCGCGCCGGTTGTCTTCCGGGGTATCGCCTTGTCGCGCACGGTGCCGAGTCCGGCGGTCAACCTCTGGCGCTCGGGACCTCCCGCCCACTATGAGTTCCGTGTCCTCGAGGCGTGGAAAGGCCAGGCGGCAGATACCATCGGCATCTGCACCGGCCTAGGTGGAGGTGACTGCGGTTTGTGCGTGGAGGTGGGCTGCGAGTACCTGGTGTTCACCTACTCGGCACTCGACGTCCGTCGCTCGGGTTGCGGTTACGCCGCGAGCATGTGCAGCCTGACCAGAAGCATCGAGAGCGCAAACCATCTTCTGACTCTTCTCGATCTGTATCGGGATCAACCAGCCTTGGCCTCCGACGCGCGAGATCGAGCCTTTAGCGACGGGGTGGTGGATCAGTTCGATCAGCGATCCCTTTCCCCTGCCGATTTCGCCAAGGCGCTCCAACTCCTCGCTTCGGAGAATGAACCTGCGATTTCGCGGCTAAGCAGAATCTGGGACGAGAGCGACGAAACGATGCGTCGAGAAATCGTTCGAACGCTGCGTGTCCGCCATACGAACGAAGCCGAGGCTGAGCGCATCGTCCTTGCGGCCTGCGCCGACACGAGTGAGGAGGTCCGGGCAACGGGTACAGAGCTTCTCGGTCGATGGATCGACAGGTCAAGTGGAGCTCGATCCGCGCTCCGGCACGCGATGGGAGATTCGATCCGGATCGTTCGCCGAGCGGCGTCGAATACGTTGGCGAATCGTGCGGGCCCCTGGCACGCGAAGTTGGTGACACAGGGCCTGCACGCATCGGACGTACGCGTTCGTGAAACGGCTCTGCTCGCGCTCTCGTGGGGGTCGTTCGCGGACCTGATCTCGTACGAGGACCTCGAACCGCTTCTCGTTTCGGACGATTGCGAAACGAGGGCAGCAGCGATCCAGGCGGTCGCGAACGTAAGCATCGATTCGACTCGAGCAGAGGGTCTCTGGCAGGCGGCGCTGCGTGACACCTGTGTCGAGGTTCGCCTGCAGATTCCAAGGACCGTCGGGGAGATGGCACGAGCTGGAACGACCTCCGAGACTGCAAAGTCAAGAAATCTAGCCAGTGAAGAT
>CAZZAH010000664.1:0-2458 GCA_964652115.1 uncultured bacterium
AGCAGGCGGCTCACCGGTCGCGAGGCCGACCTCTCGTTGCGCGCGCGCGAAGCGGGTCACCGAGTCCATCATCAACATCACGCGCTTGCCTTGATCGCGGAAGTAGTCGGCGATGGTGGTGGCGACGTAGGCCGCCTTCAGCCGCACGAGCGCGGGCTCGTCCGAGGTCGCGACCACCACGACCGAGCGCGCCATCCCTTCCTCGCCGAGCGACTCCTCGATGAAGTCGTTCACCTCTCGACCACGCTCTCCGATCAGCGCGATGACGTTGACGTCGGCCTCGGTGTTCCGCGCGACCATGCCGAGGAAGGTCGACTTGCCGCCACCGGCCGCGGCGAAGAGGCCGATGCGCTGGCCCTCGCCCGCGGTGAGCACGCCGTCGATCGCCTTCACCCCGACGCTGAGCGGCTGCGTGATGCGCTTTCGCTTGAGCGGATCGGGCGGCGCGGCCATCACGGGATAGACATCGTCGAGCAGCAGCGGTCCGTTGGTCGCCGTGTCGCGCGGCTCACCGATGCCGTTGAGCACGCGCCCGAGGAGCGCCTTGCCCACCTTCACCGTGAGGCAGCTCCCGGTCGGCACCACCTCGCTCGCCATGCCGATGTTGGCCAGGTCGCCGAGCGGCATGAGCAACGCCTCGTTCTGGTCGAAGCCGACCACCTCGGCCAAGACCGGTTGATCCGAGCGCGGGTTGTGAATCATGCAGAGCTCGCCGACCCACGCTTCGGGCAGCGCGGCTTTCACGATCAACCCAATCAGCCCGGTGACGCGGCCGCGCACCTCGACCGGCGAGACCTCGCGCAGCACCGACTCGAGGGAGCCGAGATCGAAGGCGCCCTTTGCGTCTGACTCCAATTTCGAATCCTCCTACGGGGGGAAGGGGGTGCTACCTACGACTTCTGTCAAACACTCTGGATACGACGCGGTCGAAGTAGTCCTGCTCCAGGACTAATCCTCGGAATGCCCGGAAAAGTGGCGCCATTGCTTGGGCCACCGCTCCAGCAATACCTACCTGCGAAGCACCGAGAGAGATGCTGACTGGAGACAACACTTCCGATTGAAAGCAAACCTTGTCTTCTGGCATGTAGCGACTTGGTTCACTCCAAGAAACCAGTTGGCGCCCCCTTAGTCCGGTCCAACGCATCGTTCCTCGGATCAATGCTGATTCCGGGTTCGCGCCCAATGCTCTCGCCATGGCGATAGCTACCGCTATGCATTCCGTGACCCTCCACGTCGCGAGCACGTAATCGAGATACTTGCCTGCCTGGGGGCCCCGCGCCTCCTCCGTATCATCGTCCAAAGTTCTTCTGTGTAAGAATTCGCCCGCGGGAGTGAGACTCCAGTACGTCACGTCCTGACTGGGCAGCCGCGGCCTGGGCGGGATGATTGCCTCCCAAGACTCACGATACGTGCGAGGCTGACTCACGATATCCGTGAACCCTCGGCTATCAATCCACATTGGCCAGCCCGTCAAATGCGGATTGCTCGCAAGCGCCTTCCCTAGAAAGTTTTCGTCTGCCACATGTCCGCTGAGTTCAGGCGATACATGCAGCGAAACATCAAGAAATCCACGCGCCTTGTCCTCGAGGTTCAGCTCCGCCGCAAGCTCTACAAACCGCCGCTCCAGTCGCTCGAGACCAGCATTCCCTAACTCGTTCCCGCTCCGCGACTCTCGATCCTGACTGGCAGATGCCTCAGGTAGGTCGATAGCGTCCTCGCGTGTCGAGCCAGAGTGTTCCAATGCTGCGCGCAACGCTGGGACAGCACCGAGAATCTCGCGCCCCAGAATAACGGCGTCTGCTGGCAAGTAGCGCAGCAGCAGGCGTCCAAGATCTGCTTCACGGTTTTCGAGGCAGCGTTCAATCAGCTCCGGCCAGTCGTCTGCCGTCGCCACGTCGGTACCTGGTCGATGACTTCGTAACGTGCGTACAAAGACTGACCGATCTCGCAGTAGGTCTTTACCTGAGGTACTGATCGCCCGTGCCACCGTGGTCGGAACGCGTACTCCCGACGGAACGGTGATTACGACGACTTCGAAGTGTTCCACGGGCGAAAACTCAACTGTAATCGGAATTTTCGGCGCCAGGTGTGTAGCCACAAGCGACTGCAACGTGTCCGGGCAATACTGCTCGCGCACGTTAAACGTGGAGGCGGGAGGAATAGGTCGGTGCGTCGTTGGATCGAATCCGATCAGTAGCCAACCCCCGTTGTGATTGTGCAACGCCGCAACAGTCCTAATGAATTTTGATTGCCCTTCCGGACTGGAAAAGTCTATCCAGGACTTGCGCTCAATCTCTAACGACTCGGTCGTGGACTGCACGAGATGTTCTAAGCGACGGGGGTCGCTCGATGGACTATGAGGCGACACGGGCTTCATCTCGTTGACCAAAGATCATCCCTTCAGCGCGAGGAGCGCGCGCTCGAGCACGCGAAGCTGGGTGTCGAGCCGCGCGTCGAT
>CAZZAH010000665.1:0-1080 GCA_964652115.1 uncultured bacterium
TGATGACGCCGAGCTCTTGAGTGAGGTGACCGCGCTCGTGCGCGCGGCGGGCGACGACGACGCGGAGACCGAGATCCCCAGCACCTGGCTCGACGCGCTCTGGGGCAACGAGGCGCCACGCTTCGCGCAGGGCGATCGAGTGGCGGACCGCTACGAGATCCGGCGCCTTCTCGGGCGTGGCGGCATGGGCGAGGTCTACGAAGCGTGGGACGATGAGCTCTCGATCGAGGTGGCGCTCAAGACGCTTCACCTCGCGGGCGCGTCCGAGGAGTCGCGCAAGCGCCTTCAGCTCGAAGGGCTGCTCGCCCGCTCGATCTGGCACCCGAACGTCTGCCGCCTCTACGACCTCGGTTGTCATCACGGCAGCGACGACGATATCTGGTTCCTGACGATGGAGATTCTGCGCGGGGACACGCTCGGCGCGCTCTTGGAGCAGGCGGGTGCGCTCCCCCTCGACCGCGCGCAACGACTCGCGGAGCAGATGGCGGCCGGGCTTGGTGCCGCGCATCGAGCGGGCGTGGTTCATCGAGACTTCAAGCCTGGTAACGTGATCTTGATCGCCAAAGAAGGTCGTGAGCAAGCCGTCGTGACCGACTTCGGGATCGCGCGAGCCCAAGCGTCGGACGTCGCCCGCACCAACGTAGAGGAAGCGCGCGTGATCGTGGGCACGCCGGCGTACATGGCGCCGGAGCAGCTCCGCGGAGAGGCGGTCGGGCCGACCGCGGACATCTATGCACTGGGAGTCGTGCTCCACGAGATGCTCACCGGCGCCCTCCCCTTGGATCCCCCATCGCCGCGCCTCGCGCGCGCCGAGATCGATGCGCGATGGGAAGGCGTGATCCTTCGCTGCCTCGAACGTGATCCCGCGAGAAGATTCCAGCGCGCCGAGGAGGTCATTCACGCTCTCGCCGGCACTGGCGCGATCGAGACGTGCGAAGGCCCCGAACGCATCGGACCAGAGCCACACTCGCTTCCGCCGGAGCGCGACGCGTTCGTGGGCCGCGAGCCGGAGTTGATGGAGCTCGAGCGGAATCTCTCCAGCGCGCGACTGGTCACGTTGGTCGGCCCCGGCGGCATGGG
>CAZZAH010000665.1:1180-2443 GCA_964652115.1 uncultured bacterium
TGGTCGACGGGATGCCGCTCGCGATCGAGTTGGCCGCCGCCCGCATCCGGGTCATGAGCGCGACGCAGATCGTCCAGCAGATGCAGCGGCGCTTCGCCCTTCTGACCGGCGGCGCCAACGCGCGACACGAAACCTTGGCCGGTGCGATCGACGGCTCGTGGGAATTGCTCACCGAGTGGGAGCGATCGGCGTGGGCACAGCTCTCAGTGTTCGAGGGAGGCTTCACCCTCGAGGCGGCGGAGGCGCTGCTTGCGTTCGATCGACCCGGCGATCGCCGCAGCGTCACCGACCTCCTCCGGTCGTTAGTCGACAAGAGCCTGCTGCGCACCTCGATCACCTGGCTGCGCGGAGGCCGGTCCTCGCTTCGCTTCGGCATGCTCGTCAGCCTGCAGGAGTACGCGAGGATGAAACTGCGCGATCCCGCCGGCGATGGTGCGGTCGATTCGCGCGAGTCGCTCGAGTCGGAGAGCGCAGTCCTGGACCGGCACGGGGAGTGGTTCGCGCGGCTTGGCGAGGCGGGCGACCCGCTCCTGACGAGCAGCACCGGCCTAGAGGGATGGATAAGCTTGGAAGCGGAGCTCGCGAACCTCGTGCTCGCGGTGAATCGCGCGGTAAGGCGTGGCGATGGACGCATCGCCGCGGCCGCATATCGGGGAGCCGTCGCCGTGCTCTCGCGTAACGGGCCCTTCTCCGTGCTGGTCCAGATGGGCCGTGACGTGCTTCACGGCACCGAGCTCGAAGATGCAACGAGAGCGTCGGTGCTCTTGGGCCTTGGCGGTGCGGAGGTTTACGCGGGGGAGACCGGCGAGGCGGAGAAGCACCTCGACGCGGGGCTCGCGCTCTTTCGAGCGAGAGGAGATCGCGGCGGCGAGTGCGCGGCGCTCACGCACCTGGCGCGCTTGCTTCTGCTTCTCGGAAGATCGCAGGACGCGAGGCTCCACGCGGAGGCCGCGATCACATTGAGCCGCGAGATCGGGGCGCGTCGACTCGAAGGAGCGGCCCTCGGATTCTTGAGCGAGATCAACTACGCCGCGGGACAGACGGAGGAAGCGAGGCGAAACGGCGAGCTCGCACTGACGATTGCCCGCGAGCTTGGCGATGGACGTGCCGAGGCGTCGAATCTGATCAACCTTGGTGTCTTCGAATTCGACGACGCGAGGTTGGCGGAGGTCGCTCGATACTTCGAAGCCGCCCTGCGGATCAGTCGCGAGGTCGGGGCTCGAACACCGCAGGGCGTCGCGCTGGGCAACCTCGGACACCTCT
>CAZZAH010000666.1:0-2430 GCA_964652115.1 uncultured bacterium
GTGGTGCGGCCGGTTGCGCTCTGGTGCTGGATCGGAGCGGCCTGGATCTCGAGCAGACCGGCGCGGACGCGCGCGAAGCAGTGAAGATCGGGATCGGCGAGGAGTGCCGAGGCCAGCGTGCCCGGGTCGATCGGCGGCGCTTCCAGCACCGTGTCGGGGATGTTCGTCTCCGTATGACAGACCTCGAAGCGGCGATTCAAGGCCCAGTCCGCGTTCGCGTGGTAGGTGGTGAACGAGCCGGCGAGGTTGGATTCTTCCCACTCGGGATCGCGCGTGGTCAGGAAGTCGACCGTCTCGTCCCAGTAGCTGTAGTCCTGCGCGTAAGCGGTGAGCGTGCGCCCGAAGAGCGAGATCGTGTTCTCGAGCTGGCGGGTCAGGTCCTGCCGTTCTTGATCGAGAATCAGCCGCGTCTGGTTGGCGTGACCACGATCGAGGCTCATGCCGATGATGCCGAACGCGGCCAAGAGCCCGAGGACCATGCCCGCGACGCGGACTCTGAGCGGCACCTTCACGCCGCGCTCCGAATCGCTTCGGCATCGGCGCCTTCCACTCTGCCGTTGGCCGGCTGACGTCGCGGAAGCGTGAGGTGGAAGATGGCGCCGCCCCGCGCCGAGAGCGTCGCCCAGATCTTGCCGCCGTGCGCGTTCGCGATCTCGCGCGAGATGGCAAGACCCAGGCCGGTGCCGCCCGCGCCCGACTTGGTTTTGCTCGACTGAACGAACTTGTCGAAGATCGCTTCGAGCTCGTCCTCGGGGATGCCGACGCCGGAATCCTCGACCTCGATCTTCACCCATTCGGGCCGCGGATCGACCCGGACCTCGATCTTGCCTCCCTCGGGCGAGAACTTGATCGCGTTCGAGAGGAGGTTCCTGAGCACCTGGCTCACGCGCCCCGCGTCCATCTCGAGCTCGATCTCGTCGACCGACGGCTCGAAGACGAGCGAAAGGTGGCGATCGATCGCGGTCTGTCGGTGGAGATCGAAGGCGGCGTCGACCAAGCGAAGGAGGTCGGAACGCTCGAACTCGAAGCTCATGCGGCCCGACTCCAGGCGCGCCAGGTCGAGCAGCTCGTTCAAGAGGTGGAGTAGCCCTTCGCCGCAGTCGCGGATGTTGGCGAAGTAGGAGGAGAGATCCTCGCGCGGACCATTCATCGCCTCGCGCGCGCCGAAGCGGGCGAAGCTCAGGATGCCGTGCATCGGCGTTCTGAGCTCGTGCGAGATGTTGGCCAGGAACTCCGACTTCGCTTGGGCGGCCTCGAGCGCGCCGTCACGCGCCCGCGCGATCTCCTCTCTCGCGCGCTCGGCGTCGGTCGTGTCGATCAGGACTCCGAGCCAGCCCTCGGTGCCGCTCGCTTCGCGAAAGGGGAGACGAGCGAATCGGTAGTTCCTGACCTCACGATTGGCGACGCCGAAGCGGTGGTCGCTCACGAGCTCTCGCCGCTCGGCCAAGCTGGGAATGAGCGTGCCGAGCACTCGACCCATGGGGTCCTCGACCTCGACCAGCTGGCGGAAAGCGGCGTTGGCCAGCTCGATCTCGCAGGACGGACCTTCGACCCAGATAGGATTCGGAACGTGGTCGATCACCAGGCGAATGAAGTCGCGCTCGGCCGCGTGTGCCTCCTCGAGGCGCGTGCGCTCGGCGACCTCACGCGTGAGCAGCTCCTGCTGCTCGAAGAAACGACGGATCAGCGCCGCGACCCGGCCGAACTCCCCGGTGTCGGCGGCGAGCCGCTCGAGGTTGGCCCCGCCAGCGCCGAGCGCCGCAGTGATCTCGCGAAGAGGCGTCGTCACCCAACGGCCGAGGAGCACGCCTTCGATCACCATCAGGGCGAGGAAGGCCGCGATCAACACGAGGAAGATGAGGCGCGTCCCGTGCTCGATCTGCGCCGACAGCGGAAAGCTGGTCGTGAGCACGAGTCGAGCGATCTCCTGGTCTGCGACGTCGCGGAGCGGGCGCGAGACCACGATCCGGCCGTCGTCGATCGACGAAACGAGTGCGGGCGGCGTCCGGGCATGACGGCCGGTCGAGGGCTTCGAATCCTGGCGCAGCACCACGGTGCCGTCGGCGGTTCGCCCTACGTCGGCCATGATCTCCGGCGTCCAGCGACGCGCGGCCAAGAACCAACCCTGAGCGGGAGTCTTCCGATCGAAGTCGGAGCCGGGCTGGATCGGTGCGACCTGGACCTCGAGCGCGTCGTCGCCATAGGGCACGAAGAAGCGCGCGAACGGATCGCGCGTGAGTCGCTCGCGCAGCGCGACGAGATCGACCGGCGGCAGCGCGGGTGCTTCCTCCTCGATCAGGCTTCCGTTGTAGACGCAGCTTAGGTTCGGATCGAAGACCCACACCATCTCGATGCCGTAGGCTTCGGGACCGACGGCGAGGTTCTCCGCCGCCCACTCCTGGTTGCCGGTGTGAACGAAGTCGACGAACT
>CAZZAH010000667.1:0-2428 GCA_964652115.1 uncultured bacterium
TGGGCCAATGCGGCGCGATCGATCTTGCCGTTCACGTTCCGCGGCAAGGTCGCCACGAGGTGCAAGCGTCGAGGGACCATGTACGCGGGCAAGGTCGAGCGGAGCGCATCCAGGATCCGATCGCGATCGATCGCGCGCGACGCGGAGGGATCGCCGGCCACGAAAGCGACGAGCTCCGCGCTTACGCCGTCGCCACGCAGCACCACCACCGCCTCACGCACGCCCTCGAGGCGAGAGAGCAAGGCCTCGATCTCGCCCAGCTCGATGCGGAAGCCGCGCAGCTTGACCTGCGCGTCGCGCCGGCCGAGGAAGACGAGGCTCCCATCCTCGCGGCGGCGCGCGAGGTCCCCGGTTCGATACATGCGGGCGCCCGGCATGGTCGAGAAGGGATCGGGTTGGAAGACGGCGGCGGTTTCCGCCGGACGGCCGAGGTAGCCGCGCGCGAGGAGCGGTCCGCCGATGAAGACCTCGCCCACCGCGCCGATCGCGACCGGCGCGAGCTCCGCGTCCAAGAGATGCACGGTCGTAGAGGGGCTCGGAAGCCCGATCGAGATCACGCCCGCCGCGACCTCGTCCATACGCACGCGATGGCGCGTGGCCGCGACGATCGCCTCGGTCGGGCCGTAGGCGTTGATCAGCTCCGCTTCGGTTGAACGGAGCAGGCTCGCGAGCGCCGGCGCGCTCGGGGTTTCGCCGCCGGTGACGACGTGACGCAATGACCTCGGCCAGACGCCCGCCGCGGCGGCGAGATCGGGGAGAAGGCCGACCGGAACGTGCGCGTGCGTGATGCCGGCGCGCGCGCATCGCTCGAGGAGATCGCTCGCGGTGTCGCCGCGCGGGTCGGGATGCACGACCACGGTCGCGCCGCGCGTCAACGCGGGCAGGATCTCGTCCCAAACCGCGTCGAAGACACTGGGCAAGGAATGCAGCGCCCGATCGCCCGGCCCGATGCGTTGCGATTCCGCCGTCGTGCGCGTGCGCTCCGCGATGGCGCGATGCTCGACCAAGGTCGCCTTCGGTTCGCCGGTCGAGCCCGAGGTGAAGATGAGGTAGCAGCCGTTCTCGGGGCGCACCGTCCCGCGTCGCGAGGATTCGGCCGCCTCCGGCATTGACGCATCGAAGCGGTCGAGGAAGAGGAGCGCGATCCCCTCGGGCAGCGCCGACTCGAGCGCGCGCTCGACCAACGCCAGCTTGACCGCCGCCAGAGAGAGCATCGACGCGACGCGCGCCCGCGGCTGCGCCGGATCGAGCGTGACGAGGATGCCACCCGCCTTCCACACACCGAGCATGGCCACGATCGCCCGCGCGTTCCGCCCCGCGAGCAGCCCGACCGCGACCTCAGGCCCGACGCCATGAAGCCGAAGCTCGCGCGCGATCGCGTCGGATCGAGCCGAGAGCGTGCGATAGTCGATGCGCTCCACCTCATCCTCGATCGCGATCGACGCCGGGTGCGCGCGGGCCGCCTCCTCGATCAGGTCGTGAAGCAGCCGCGGGGTCGAAGGCGCTCCGGTCGCGTTGGTCGCCTCGATCCGCGCGCGCTCCTCGGCCGCGCGGAGGTCGAGCTCCGTCAGGCGAAGCTCCGGTTCCCGCGCCATGGCACGGAGCAGCTCGCCGAGCTGGGCGAGCAGCCGCGTCGCCGTTGCGTGCTCGAAGAGATCCGCGTCATAGAGGAGCGAGCCGAAGAGCAGCCCCTCCGATTGGCCGAAGTGGAACACGAGGTCGAAGGCGGTGGCGCCTGAGTCGATCGCACGCGGCTCGACCGACAGGCCGCTCGGCTCCGGCGCGCGCTCCTCTGAATGCTGGAGCACGAGCATCACGTCGAAGAGCGGGTTTCGCCTGAGGTCACGCGGAAGATCGAGCGCGTCGACGATCGCTTCGAAGGGGACCTCCTGGTGGGCATGCGCATCGACGACCGCTGCCTTCGCTCGCGCCAGCACGTCGCGCAGGCTGTCCCCGCGCGCGATCTGTCCTCGAAGCGCGAGGGTGTTGGCGAGGAGGCCGACCACCTGCTCCGCCTCGCGATCGGCGCGATTGGCGATCGGCGCGCCGATCACGACATCGTCGGTGCCGGCCATGCGGGCAAGCACGATCTGGAGCGCGGCCAGGAGCGCGTGGAAGAGCGTCGCGCCCTCCGAGTGGAGCCGCGCGAAGAGCGCCGCGGACTCCTCTGGGTGCAGGGTGAAGCCGGCGTTCGCGCCGCGAAGCCCCCGCGTGGCCCCGCGCGGACGATCGGTCGGGAGGGGGAGCGGCTCCACGCCCGCCAGCGTGCCGCGCCAGTAGTCGAGCTGCCGCTCGCGTTCCCCGCCCTCGAGCCACCGCCGCTGCCACGCCGCCCAGTCGGCGTACTGCACCACGGGCGGCGGTGGGAACGGGCGCTCTCCCGCGCGCATCGCCTCGTAGAGCTCCGCCAGCTCGCGCATGAGGATGC
>CAZZAH010000668.1:0-2426 GCA_964652115.1 uncultured bacterium
CGATCGAAACCACCGCCGCGAGCGCGGCCCACGCGGGATTCGCGGTGCGAAGCAGGAGACAGAGCGAGAGGCTCGAGATCCACGGGCTCCTGAGGTCGACCGGGATCCCACGCCACCTGCTGGCCACGATCTGAGTCAGAAGCGCCGTCCCGAGGATGACGACGACGTTGAGCGGCCGGACATCGAAGTGAAGTCGAAGCACGCCGTAGACGAGAAGCGCGGACAGGATCGCGATCTGATAGTGCCGAGGATCCCGAGTCAAGCGCTGGAGCAGTCTGCCCATACAGCCTCCGCGGAAGTTGTCACGCGGTCGAGGACGCGCGACTGCGCCGCGGCGCTTACCCCGAAGTGCGATCGCGCTCCGGCTACCAACCGGGATCCCATCGACCGGCCGCCTCGTGCGCCAGGATGAGGTCGACCATGCGGCCGTAGCTCCGCGTACCTTCGCGCTGTGCGTTCGCCTTGAGGTAGGCGTCGTTGACCCGCTCCGCCACCGCGGTCCCAGGCCCTTCGTAGCGCCGCCAGAAGTCGAAGATGATCTTCCGATCGGCGGTGGGGCCCGGATCGAGCAGACCGCGATTGAGCAGGCGCATCGAATCGGGAGCGACGCCCGCGAGCGCATTGAGGAAGCTGTTGTATGCGGCGAGCGACGCGCTGTAGCGCGCGACCGCATGCCCGCTCTCGCGGCAGGCGAGCCACGAAGTGAAGTTCGCTTCGTCCTCGCGCGCGATGCCGCGCTGATGCGCCATCTCGTGCGCCATCACGAAGGGGAGATCGATCTCGGGTAAGAGCGCGTTGACCGTCGCCTCGCCGGTGAAGGGGATGTAGATCCCGCTGATGCCGCACCGGGTGAGGATCTCACCCAGAAGCCATGGATACTTCGGCAAGGGCAGATCGACCCGCGCCATGCGCGCGTTGTGGAGGCCATGCGCGTCGGAGAGCGACTTGGCCAGCGTCTCGCGCGTGATGAGGAGTCGCGAGCCCAGGGCGCTCGTGTCGCCCGGCGCGATCTCGCCACGACCGAGCGCGAGCGCATAGGAATCGTTGGTGTCCTTCGCCAGCATTCGCGTGACGCGCGCGAGGTCGGAAACCGCGCTCGGCTTTGGGGCGAGGCCGTAGCGCGCCGCGGCGGGCGGCCTCGCGTAGTTGAGGCCCCACACCAGGTGGAAGACGAGCACCAGGATCGCCGCGGTCGCGAGCCACGTCGTGAAGCCGCGGAAGAAGGTGCCGAGCGAACGCTTGTGAATCGCGCGCCGGGTCGCGTGCAGGAACGCGATCACGATCGTCGCCGCGGCGAGAAGCAGCAGCGCTTGCGCGATGCTCCAAGAGACAGACCGCGCCGGCACGGTCAGGATCTCCATTACATTCGGGAAGAGCTTGCCGGCATAGAACGACTCGACCAGGGAAGGGCTAAGCCCCGCGAGGCGGGGCATCGCGAACCCTAGGCCCAGTGCGAGAATCGAGAGGAACCAGCCGCGCGGCCGGGGACGGCTCACCTCGGGTGGTACTCCTTCATCGCCTCAGGCATCCAGCCCTGGAGATTCTTCACGCGGTTGCCGGGCGCGGGGTGAGTCGAGAGGAGCTCGGGCGGCGCGCCTCCACCCGCTTTCGCTTCCATCCGCTGCCAGAATCGCGGCGCCTCGTTCGGGTCGTATCCCGCGCGCGCCATGTAGACGAGGCCGATGTGATCCGCTTCGCTCTCCTCGCTACGACTGAAGGGGAGAAGCACGCCGACCTGGCCGCCGACGCCGTAGGCCGCCATCACGACCTGTCGAGTGGCAGGGCTCTTCGAGCTGATCAGCGCGTCGAGTCCCGCGCCGCCGATCTGGAACGCGAGGTCGTTGGTCATGCGCTCCGATCCGTGACGTGCGACCGCGTGCGCGATCTCGTGCCCCATGACGACCGCGAGGCCGGCTTCGTTCTCCGCGATCGGCAGAATGCCGGAGTAGACCGCGACCTTCCCGCCCGGAAGGCAGAAGGCGTTGACCGTCTTCGGATCGTCGATGAGGCTGAACTCCCACTCGAACGTCTTCTCATCGCAGACCGCGGCGAGGGCGCGGCCGACGCGCACCACGCGGTCGTAGTCCGCGCCCGAGGTGATGATTCGGTTTTCCGAGAGCACCTGCTTGTAGGCATCGTCTCCGAGCGCGGCGGCCTGGCTGGCGGGTATCAGGTTGAACGACTTGCGTCCGGTCACCGGAACGGTGGCGCACGACTCCACCAGAAGAACAATCACGGCAAGGGTGATTGGTGTGCGCAGACGCGGGATGACAAAGCTCATGGTTCCTCCTGTGTCAGGCATCAACTCCCCTCAACAAGCCTTTCCATACAAGCGCCGCGAAAGCAAGCCCGGAAGCGCCGGCGCATTGACCAGGCCTCGGTCGATTGCTACGGTCGGCCGATGAGCAAACTTCGTCACGTGCCAT
>CAZZAH010000669.1:0-2425 GCA_964652115.1 uncultured bacterium
GGGAGTCGGCACGCGTCCTCGCGCCCGGCGGCCGGTGCCTGGTCGCGAACTTCGGCCCCGGCTTCGGTCCGATCGAATCCCCGCTCATCGCATCCGGCGAGAACGACCTGGTCGTCGAGCACCCGCGGTTGGGGTCGATCTGCCTCCTTTCCGCGGAGGAGCTGGACCGTCGCTTCCTCGGACTTGGGCTCACTCCCGAAGCGGCCACGGAGGTGGTGATTCGAGAGGCGGATGGGGTCCGGCGCGTGACCGTGAACGGCCTATATCGGCGTGAGGGTCAACCACCCCGCGGCGGTGCGTAACGCCTGTTTCGTGGATTTTATGACCGTGAACTCTTGAGACCTGGAAGCAGACGGTCCGCGATTCCAGGGAAGTCGATCCGCACACCCCGCGAGAAGTGCCCCTAATCGGCCTGGGACCCCTTCGCAACTCCTCACGCCAGCGTTAAATCACGCTACATCAATGCTTTGCGCATGGCCCCGCAGGAGCGCGAAATCCGAGCCACTTCGGCACGCGATCTGACTAGTGAAAGTAGGCACAAGTAGAAGGATCACCCAATGCGCGAGCGGTTCAATCGGACGGAAGAGCGGAAGACGGCTGTCAAGCCGGTCGCCGCGACCCTGTCCGGACGCGCGATCCTCCTGGGTGCAGTCGCGGGACTCCTCGCCGCTTGGGCGTCGTTGAGTCAGGCCGAGTGGGACGCGCAGGCGACCCCTCTTTGGATGGTCGATCGGACTTCCGCCGCGGTCGACTTCAGCCGCCCTCTCGGCTTGGCCTACGACGCCCAAGGCGATCTGCTCTGGGTCGCCGATACCGGCAACCACCGCATCCGCGCCCTGGACGGGCAGGGGATGCAGGTGCGGAGTTACGCGATGTCCGTCGATAGCCCGCGCGGCCCGATCCCGGGCGAGCCGAAGCAGCTGGCGGTCACACGCGACGGGCTGCTCTACGTGCTCGACGCTCTGTCGGATCAGATCGAGGTCATGGACCTCCTCGGTCAGCCCGTTCGCCAGATCAAACCGGCCGAGCTCAGCGGATGGACCTCGCCGGTGTCCAACTCCGACCCATCGACGGACTACCGGCCCTTCGCGCTGACCCTCGACGGTGAGGATCACCTGGTGGTGGCGGTCGGTATGACCCATCCGCGCATCGCCTGCCTCGCGTCCGACGACACGATCCTTTGGACGATCGACGGGACCGAGAACCACGGGCGTCCTTTCGGCGCGATCACCAGTTTATACATCGATATATTTGGCCGTTTGTATGTCACCGATGCCTCCGGCTCTTCGCCGGTCCGGGTGTACAACCCAGAGCACGAGCTCATGTTTGAGCTCGGTGCCCATGACATCGGCAATGAAAACTTCTCTCTTCCTACCGCGGTGGTGGCCGCCTCAGGGCGGATGTGGGTGGCGGATGCGATTCGCCAGACGGTGAAGGTCTTTGCTCTGGACGGGACCTTCGTCGGAATGGTTGGGGCGGCAGGAAGAGAGTTGGGCGATCTGCTCTATCCGGCGGCATTGGCCACGGATGGAAAGGATCGCCTGTTTGTGCTCGAGAGGGTGGGCGCGCGCCTCTCGGCCTTCCAGATGAGCGCGCCGACAATCTCCGCTGAAGCGGTTCCCGGCAGCCGCGATTCGGTGGGAGTCGGGGTGGATGGGTTGGGTGGACGGACAGACATCCTGGTGCCAGGGGCTTCGCGTTAGCGGTCATCTCGGCACCCCGAACGAATCGAAAGTGAGGATTAAATGAAACGGCTCGGACTACTTCTCGGAGTGATCGCGCTCCTGATCGGTGTCCCGATGGCCATGGCCGGGGACTTCCATAGCGGCACCACGCTGATTTGCGCGGACTGCCATGTCATGCACTACAGCCAGACTCACGGTTACAACGAGGACGGCTCAGGGATCTATGCGCCTCTCGGCGCGGACGGTCCTTACGAGGCGCTGCTTCGTAACGACGTCAACGATCTCTGCCTGACCTGCCACAACAACGCCTCGTTCGCGCCGGACGTCATGGGCGCCAACTCGAACGGGTACGTCCGCGAAGCGGGTGCATTGAATCGTGACGGCGACGCTCCTTACTACCATCAGACCGGTCACACCCTGGACGCCACCGACGTCGCTCCTGGTGGAACCTGGACTGCCCCGACCGGCCTCAGCTGCACCAGCTGTCACCATCAGCACGGCGCCGGCAATGCCTATCGCAACCTCCGGGTCAAGACCGGTACCGCGAGCGGCAACAGCACCGTGACCTACGCGATCGGCACGAACGACATCACCAAGGACGTGTTCGAGCGCGCGATCACCCCGATGAGCTCGCACTACGCTTACAACAACGTCGACTTCAACGAGCCGGATCAGACGGCCTCGAAGTACGCGATGTTCTGCAAGGGTTGCCACACCGAGTTCCACGGCGCCAAGGGCGG
>CAZZAH010000670.1:0-2417 GCA_964652115.1 uncultured bacterium
GGCGCGAGATCAAGGCGGTGGTGCTGGCGTGCAATACCGCGAGCGCGCTCGCTCTCCCCGCGCTGCTCGCGGAGAACGAGCTTCCGATCGCAGGCGTGATCTTGCCGGGCGCGCGCGCGGCGGTTCGCGCCACGAGGAACAAGAAGATCGGGGTCATCGGCACGGCGGCGACCATCCGCTCAGGCGCTTACGACGCGGCGATTCGCGCGATCGACCCGAGCTATTCGGTGCGCGGCGTGGCCTGCCCGCTTTTCGTTCCGCTGGCCGAGGAGGGTTGGACCGAAGGCCCGGTGGTCGAGCAAGCGGCGCACATCTATCTCGCGCCTCTGCTCGAGGCGGGCGTCGACACGCTCATCCTCGGGTGCACGCACTATCCGCTGCTCAAGGCCTCGATCGCGAAGGTAGCGGGCGAGGGCGTCACGCTGGTCGACACCGCGGAGGAGACGGTGCGCGAGGTGGACGAGATGCTGCGCGCGAGCGGCCTTCGTCGTGAGTCACGAAGCGAGCCGCGCCATCGATTCTTCGTGAGCGATGTGCCGGCGCAATTCAGCGAGGTGGGGACGCGGTTCCTTGGGCGATCGCTCTCCTCGGTCGAGTGGGTCAGACAGGAGGACCTTCCCTGGTATGAACGCTGAGCAATCACGCGTCGATGGGCGCGGCCCGCGCGATCTTCGTCCACTCCGGATCGAGCGCTCGTGCTTGCGGCTTCCGGCCGGGTCGGCGCTGGTCACGATGGGCGAAACGCAGCTCCTCTGCGCCGCGACCGTCGCCGAAGAGGTGCCGCCCTTCCTCCGTGGCCGTGGCGAGGGATGGGTCACGGCCGAGTACGGCATGCTCCCCGGCTCGGTCTCGGAGCGTGCGCCGAGGAACAAGGTCTCCGGCCGAAGCCAGGAAATCCAACGGCTGATCGGTCGCTCGCTCCGCGCGGTGGTCGATCGAAAGAAGCTCGGTGAGCGGACCATCACCCTCGACTGCGATGTGATCGAAGCGGACGGCGGCACGCGCACCGCCGCGATCTCGGGCGCGTACGTCGCACTCGCCGAGGCGATCGAGTCGCTGCTCACCCGCGGACTGCTGACGGAGAGCCCGCTCGTGAGCTCGGTGGCGGCGGTCAGCGTCGGCTTGAGCGAGGGCCACGCGCTGCTCGACCTCTGCTACCTGGAAGACGCGGGCGCCGAGGTCGACTTCAACGTGGTCGCGACCGGCGAAGGACGTTTGATCGAGCTCCAAGGCACGGGCGAGCAGGGGACCTTCACCGCGGAACAGGCGGCCGAGCTCACATTGCTCGCGCTCGTCGGCATCGCACGCATCGCGGAAGAGCAGCGTCGCGTGCTGGCGGAGCCGCCGCGCCCGCGCGACGGGATGCTTGGCGGGCTTTTGGGAGGCGGACGTCGATGAAGCTCGTCCTCGCCACTCATAACCGCGATAAGGTCCGCGAGCTGGCCCACGCTTTGCTCGGTCTTCCAGTGGATGTGCGTTCGCTCGACGACTTCGGGCCCTGGCCCGAGGTGGAGGAGACCGGCGCCACGCTCGAGGAGAACGCTCTCCTCAAGGCAGACGCAGCGGTCGCTCACTTCGGTCTTCCGGCCCTTGCGGACGATACCGGCCTGGAGGTTGACGCGCTGGGCGGAGCGCCCGGTGTCTACAGCAGCCGCTATGCCGGACTCGACGTGAGCTACGAGGACAACGTGCGGAAGCTCGTTCATGAACTGACGGAAGTGCCGAGCGACCGGCGCGGCGCGCGCTTTCGGTGCGTGATCGCGTTGGTCGATCCGGCGGGACGGCGAGTGACGGTGGAGGGAGCATGCGAAGGACGGATCCTCGAGGCTCCGCGCGGGACGGGCGGGTTTGGCTACGATCCCGTCTTCCTCGTGCCGGAGCTCGGGAAGACCTTCGCCGAGCTCTCGCTCGAGGAGAAGCGGACGGTGAGCCATCGCGGGCGCGCGCTCTTGAAGGCGCGCGACGTGTTGCTCGAGTGGACGAAGTAGGCCGGGTGGTTGAGGTAGGCCGAGTGGTTGAGGTAGGCCGAGTGGTTGAGGTAGGCCGAGTGGTTGAGGTAGGCATGGCGCGCCTGGCAGGATTCGAACCCGCGACCAGCGGATTAGAAATCCGCCGCTCTATCCATCTGAGCTACAGGCGCGCAAGCTCGGGACGCGGCAAGTGAGGAGAAGTGGGGTGGATGACGGGGTTCGAACCCGCGACCGCTGGAACCACAATCCAGTGCTCTACCAGCTGAGCTACATCCACCACGAACCGCTTGAAGGCGTTCACGGCACTTGGAATCCACGAGCTCGTGGGCTCCCTACGTCTGGGTCAGCGTTGCCGTTCGATCAGGCGCCTCCTCCGCCCTTGGGATTCGGGGTGAGAGGATTCGAACCTCCGACATCCTGCACCCAAAGCAGGCGCGCTACCGGGCT
>CAZZAH010000671.1:0-2414 GCA_964652115.1 uncultured bacterium
CCGATGACCCTGGCCGAGAAGATCTTCGCGCGGCACATGATCGTCGACCTGAGCAAGGGCGAGGTCGGGGTCACCGCGGTCAAGCCAGGCGACGCGGGCTTCGCGCAAACCGACGTCCGCTTCAGCCACGAGTACGTCACGCCGATGGCCGCCGCCTTCTTCGAGGAGGCGATGGGCGAAGACGGAACGATCACCGATCCCGGATCGGTCTACTTCTTCCGCGATCACCTCACCTTCCTTGGTCAGGTGATGACCGAGGACAAGAAGAAGATGGGCCTCCTCGAAGCGGCGGAGAACCTCGCGACCACGCAGGAGCGCTTCGCGCGCAAGCACGGCATCACGCTTCACGGCGAGATCGGACGCGGCAAGGAGAACGAACGCGGCTCCGAGGCGATCTGCCACTCGAAGGTGCTCGAGCGTTACGCGCTTCCTGGGCAGCTCGTCATCGGCACCGACTCGCACACGCCGCATTCGGGCGCGATCGGATGTTTGGCCTTCGGCGTCGGCACGACCGACATGTTCAACGCGTGGGTGACGAAGGACGTGCGCGTCCGCGTGCCCGGGAACGTGCTGATCAACGTGCGCGGACGCCGGCCGGCCGGCGTCACCGCGAAGGACTTCATGCTCGCGATCCTCGCGCATCCCTACGTCAAGGGAGGCTCGGCCATCGGCAAGCTGGTCGAGTACGCGGGCGATGCGGTGGCGGAGCTTTCGATCGACGAGCGCGCGACCATGACCAACATGGCGGCCGAGGTCGGCGCCTTCACCGGCATCGTGAAGCCCGATCTCCTGACCGCGCGATTCCTCGAGGAGACGCGCGGCCTCTCGCGCGCCGAGGCGGAGCGCCTCTGCGAAGGCTTGTTCAGCGACCCGGGCGCCGAGTGGGAAACGTCGATCGAGATCGACGGCGCGTCCCTCGAGCCGATGGTCGCCTTGCCCGGCGATCCGGGAAACGGCGTTTCGATGAGCGCGCTCCATCGCCAAACGAACGGCCACGTGCCGATCGAGATCGCCTACGGCGGATCATGCACCGCGGGCAAGCGCGCCGACATGGACATGTACGCCGCGGTTCTCCGCGAAGGGCTCGCGCGCGGACGTCGCGTGCATCCGGGCGTCACCTTCTGGATTCAGTTCGGCTCGCAGGAGGTGAAGGAGTACTGCCGTCGAATGGGCTACCTCGAGATCTTCGCCGACTCGGGCGCGCGCGTGATCGAGCCTTCGTGCGGCGCGTGCATCAACGCCGGACCGGGCGTGAGCTACGCGAAGGACACGGTGACGATCTCGGCCATCAATCGAAACTTCCCCGGTCGAAGCGGGCCGGGGCAGATGTACCTCGCGTCGCCGCTCACGGTAGCTGCGTCGGCCTTGGCGGGCGAGATCGTGGCGTGGGAGCCGCAGGAGGAAACCGCGGCGCGGTAGCTACTCGATCCGCACCAGCTTCTGGGTATCGCGGAAGCCGCGCGTCTCGAGGCGATAGAAGTAGACGCCGGTCGGAAGCACGTGGCCCGCGTCGTCGCGTGCGTCCCACACGACTTCCTTGGTGCCGGCCGACTCCTCTCGATCGATCAGCGTTCGTCGCCGCCGGCCGTTGAGGTCGTAGATCGAGAGCCGCACCGGACCAGGACGCGGAAGCTCGAAGTGAAGTCGCGTCGATCCGCGAAAGGGATTCGGCTCGGCCGGAGCGAGCAGAAAGTCGGCGACCAAGGGAGTGGCGCCACCGGGCCCAGCACCCACACCGCTCGCGATCAGCCAGAAGCCGAGCGATCCGATCGAGCTCCCGGTCGCGCGACCGATCGCCGGCTCGCCAAGGGTCGACCCGACGCGCAGACCATCGCCCTCCGAGGTGCCTCCGCCGGTACCGATCACGCTGTACGAAAGCAGGATCTCGCCACGCGCCGGCGTGCAGGTGATCACGAAGCTGGTCAGGCCCCCGAGCAATGCGAGCCAAGAGAGTCGCTTCATCGACCGCTCGCGGCCATGCGCGCCTCCAACGCGTCGAGCCTCCGCTCCAGCGCGTCGTTCTTCTGCTCGAGGTCCGCGTTCCCGGCCTCGAGCTCCTTCACCGCCTGAAGTAGCACGGCCGAGAGCTTGCCGTAGTCGACTGCGCGCATGCCGTCGGGTCCGCTGCTCTGCACCAGCTCGGGGAAGGCGGCCTCGAGCTCCTGCGCGATCACGCCGAGCTCCTTCGGGCCTCCTTCATTCCACGAGAAGCGAACGCCGCGCACCTTGGCCAGACGCGCGAGCACATCGTTCAGCGTCTCGACGTCGTGCTTCAATCGAAGGTCGGAGTTCTCGAGGAAGGCGGTGGCGCGGACGTCTCCGTCCACATCGAGGCGGACACCCTCCTTCGGATTGGCCACGCCGATGCCGACCGCGCCGTCGGCGTGAATGGTGAGGAAGTCGGCGGCGTTTCC
>CAZZAH010000672.1:0-2414 GCA_964652115.1 uncultured bacterium
GCGCTGCGGTTCCCGCCCCAGGCTCCGGCAGTCTATTTCTCACGACTTTGCGATGCTCTCGCCGACTGCGCCACCGACATTGCGACCTGCGATCCGACTGAACTGGATGCACTGCTGATCAGGACAACCGCGACGGAGGATCGCAGCGCGATCATCTCAGCGTGCCGCGCAATCGAGAACCACCCGCACATCCGATGGGGGGAGGCTGCATGGAAACTGCTGGAGATCGCCGCAGCACATGAAGAGCCGAAGATGGATGAGTTCACGGTTCACTCAATCGATGGGGAGACGAAGCGACCGGACATCGAGTCGACCAGCCTGAACTGTGTTCGCGGGTCGGCAGCCTCTGCTCTTGCTGCATTGGCATGGAACGACAGCGAGCGAACGGCCCGAGTTGCTCCGATCGCACGGCAACTGGCCGCTGATCCGCATCCGGCGGTACGGATCGCGGCCGCACACACAGCGTTCGGGGTCTACACTATCAACAAGGATGATGGCGTCACACTCCTGACGATGATCGCCGGTCATGAGGACGATCGCGTTCTTTCCGGCCACTGGGTGAGCCACCTCGTGCAGTACGCACGGTGGAGCCACCCGAACACGCTCCACCCTGTCTTCGATCGGATGATGCGATCCGCCTTGCCCAAGGTGGCCGAGCAGGGTGCCCGGTGGGTGACCGCCGAGTATTTACAGTGCGGCACGTGTGCAGACAAGTACGCGGAATGCAGAACTGGGACGGTCCCTCAGCGAGTCGGCGTCGCAACGACGCTCGGTCATTTGTTGTGCGACGAGCGAGCAGATGTTGCCCGCGTCGAGGCGGAACTGACACAGTTGTTCGATGATCCGTCCCCCGAGGTGCGTGCGGCCGCTGCCGGGGTGTTTCGGGCGGAAGGCGTTCTCCAATCTGACGCGGGGGGCAGGATCGCCAGCGCGTTCGTTCGGTCGGCGGCGTTTGTGGAGCACTCAGAGGATCTCGTATGGCCACTTTCGCACGAGATCGTAGATCTGGTGCGATTGTCATCGAGCGTATTCGCTGCAGCTGACCGCTTTGCCGCAGAACTCGCGGAGCAGACACGCAGTATGCAGAATCGTCTTGGCATGGCGGGACGCGAACTGTCCTCGTTGCTGCTCCGCCTTTACGACGCTGCGACAAAAGTCGGCGACCGATCACTTGCAAAAGACTGCTTGGATCGATGGGACGCCCTGCTTGCCAGCCGGGTTGGCGATGCGGATGCGCACCTCGAGTCGCTCCTTGGCTGAGTGGCCTGGCTCTTGCAAACGCAAATGCTGCGGCTCACTCGCCGGTGAGCACGTCGAGGTACTTCTGGTAGGCGTAGACACGGTCGCGGCGCTTGCCGGAGGTTTCCTTCAGGATTCCCGTCTCCTCAAGGGCTTCGATGGCCTTGATTACGGTTGGTTTGCTGACGCCCAGCAACTCGATTGCCAGGGGCAGGGTCACGACCGGGTTTGAGGGAAGTAGGTCCAAGAGCCGAACCGCCGGCACGGTAACGCTGTCATGCGCGATCAAGCGGGCCCGGTCCTTGCCGAGCAGCGCGAAGAGCCTCTCGGCCGCACGGACGCCGTCGTCGGCAGCCTCGCGGACGCACTCGAGGTAGAACGCTGTCCAGCCCTCCCAATCGCCGCCGTCGCGTACTGCCGTCAGATGTGCGTAGTACTGCTGCTGACGCCGCTTGAGCGCGAGGCTGAGGTACAGCATGGGACTCTTGAGGAGGCCCCAGTGCTCGAGAAGAAGTGTGATGAGCAGACGGCCGATGCGGCCGTTGCCATCCAGAAACGGATGGATCGTCTCGAACTGCACGTGTGCCAGACCGGCCTTGACCAGCGGCGGTAGCGCATCGTCCGAGTGAAGCCACTTCTCGAGGTGGGCCATGAGCTCGGACACGACCTCGGGCGGTGGCGGAACGAACCGCGCATTCCCCGGGCGCGTGCCGCCGATCCAGTTCTGCGAGCGGCGCACCTCGCCGGGCATCTTGTCCGCCCCGCGCACACCGCGCATCAGGCGTTTGTGGGCTTCGCACAGCAACCGTGTGCTCAGCGGCAGCCCCGTGGTGCTGGCAATCTCCTTTCGGGCGAAGGTCAGCGCGTCGACGTAGTTGCAGACGTCCCGAACGTCATCCGGGCGCTCGGCCTGCTTGGTCGCCTCGAACGTCACCACGTCCTGAAGGGTCGCCTGCGTGCCCTCGATCTCCGACGAGACGACCGCCTCCTTGCGGACAAAGCCGTACAGGAACCACTGGGCGCTGGGCACCATCGCGCCGGCGACGCCGAGCTTGCCGACGGCTGTCACCGCCTCGGCGTGCAGGGCGGACAGCCGGTCATCGAGCACCAGCGGCGGATCGGCCGGCGGCAGCGGCGCTGGCACGAATGCCCGGACGTCCTCCCCTCCGGCCCCC
>CAZZAH010000673.1:0-2411 GCA_964652115.1 uncultured bacterium
TCCGGCGAGGGAAAGGAGGTGGCGCGCGTCGAACGCGGCGACTTCGCTCCCGCCATCTCGACCACGATCTTGACTGGCACGCATCGCTTCGTGGTCGGGACGACGGGCCGCGTCGTCGGCTACGACCTCGCGACGGGACGCGAGGCGTGGGATCTTCCGCTCGCGCAGAAAGACGATCGGCCGAGCGTGGCGATTACGCCCGAAGGCGATCGGCTCGTGATCCTCTCGAACGCGCTCGCCGGTCCTACGCGCGTTCTGCTCGTCGATTCGACCGGCGCCACGCTCGCGAACAAGCCGTTCGACGGGCGGATCAATGCCGGCTCCGGACTCGCCTTTGCCGACGACCTGCTCCTCGTCCAACAAATCAAAGACGATGGCGCGACCTTCCACCTTCTCGACCCTCGCACGCTTCGCACCCTGCGTAGCGTCCGCGCGAACTAAGGGAGGCCGAAGATGAAGCTGCTTTTCAGGCCCTGGCCTTCGCGCGTTTTGGCGATCACGATCGCCTCGTTCGCCTTGCTGCTGCCTGCCTCGCTCCTCGCCTACACCTATCCGGTCGAGTACCAGGGGGGTCCACGCGCCGCCGCGACCTTCGTCGAGGACCACGGAGGATGGCATGCCGGCATCGACCTGCCGCTCACCGACGGTGGAACGACCGTGCGCGCTGCCGGAAGTGAAGTCGTGTTCCACGCCTCCACCACGAACTTTGCCAACGTGAAGACGGAGCTCAATGACAACGCGACCGTCCGCGGTCCGTGGTCGATCACGCTGTCGCACACGAGCCAAAAGTACATGCTGGACATTCTGAGCGTGCGGCGTGTGACGAGAAACAAACCGCCGATGGAGTACGCGGTGCAAGAGGTGGTGGAGACGCAGCCCGGCTTCGCGGACGACGAAGTGGAGCTCGTGCCGGATCAACCGGGCCACGACCCGCTGGTGGCGGACGACTCGTTGGCGGTCGACATTGCCTACTACCGTGAGCGCATCTTTCAGACCGTGCATGTCTCCGCGGGCGGCTCGGAGTATCGCCACTACGGCCACATCGACGGCGTTCACAAGTACGTCGACTGGAGGCACTACCCGGCGACCGCGGCGAATCGCTACTACGGTATGGATTCCGTCGTGCCGAATGGCCGAAGCGCGCATGTCCTGAATGAAGGCGAGGTATTCGCCGACATCGAGATGCTCCACCAGTTCGGCTCCGAGCCGCGGCACGTCCACTTCACCCTCACCACCGAGTTCAGCTTTCCGGTAACGGCGACCAATCCGCTCGCGAACATCGTGTTCCCCACCGACGACCCGCAAGGGAACCGACCCTTCGTGCGCTCGATCGTGCTCTTGTCCCGCTTGGACGACCTGATCTTCGACGACGCGAAGGTCTATGGCGGCGTGGACATCCTGGTCGAGTCGCGCGATGACATGGGATCGCCCGAAGCGAACGACGACGGCGATGGGGCCGAGAACGCGATCCGCGAGGCGGGCTGTTACAACGCGGGCTACTGGGTCACGACCGAAGGGGGCGCGGGCGAAGAGATCGCCTCCGGCGCGCAACCGAACAAGATGTTCGAGGGGAACGGCAAGGACACCATCACGGGCAACGATCCTCTCCGCGCGGTGCTGCTTCCCAAGGCTCCATACAAGTTCGACGTCAACACGAACTACTTCCTGCGGGTGAGCCACGTCGAGGAAGATTCGATGCGCTTCTGGAGCACCCGCGCGATGAAGGGATCCGCGCTGAACGACGGTTCCGACGCGCCGCTCGCCGAGGTCAACTCGCAGGCGCGGTTCGGCGATGGCCGCTACACCATCCACGCCAAGGCGCGCGACGTCGTGGCCTACGGCGCCGACCGTGACTCGATGGTCATCGTCGACAACTTCCGCCCCTTCGTGCGGAAGGTGGTGGTGAGCGACGACAGCGGCGACCTCTACTCAGCCGAGTGGACCTTCGACGGCTCCGAGATCGTCTTCCAGTACGCCGACGCCGACGAGGGAATGCTCGACCCAAGCGGCAACAAACGCTGCGCCGACGGAAAGTCCGACGTCAAGATCGAGGTCCGCTTCAGCGAGGGGATGAAGGACGCGCAGATGAGCGCGATCGAGCCGCTCGGCTACACGCCCACGCTCGCGCGCATGCCCGCGGAACAGGACAGCATCTGGGTCGGCACGATTCCGAAGGCGAAGCTCAAAACGACGCGCGAGCGGGCCGGCCGGCAGAAGCTGGAGATCTTCGGCTCGGATTGGGCCGACAACGACGTGCGCCAGATCACGACCCCCGCGGCGATCGATCCGGAGGACAACCGCCGCGAAGGCGCCGTCATGCACGGATCGGGAGGGTCGGATGAGCTCCATCGCTTCGCCATCTGCCAGCCGCTTGCGCTCGTGGTCGACGTCACCGGCAGCATGTACGACGA
>CAZZAH010000674.1:0-2403 GCA_964652115.1 uncultured bacterium
CCTTCGAAGCGGGCGACGGCTTCGGGCTCCTCGTCGGCGCGTCGCCGCGGATGCGAAGGCTCTACGAGCAGTTGGAGCGCGTGGCCGCGAGCGAGGCGGCGGTGCTGATCACCGGCGAGAGCGGCACCGGAAAGGAGCTGATCGCGCGCTCCCTGCACGACCGCGGTCGGCGCGCCGCCGGTCCCTTCGTCGCGATCAATTGCGCCGCCATGCCGGAGCAGCTTCTCGAGAGCGAGCTCTTCGGTCACGCGCGCGGCGCCTTCACCGATGCCAAGACGGAGCGCGCCGGCCTCTTCGCGCAGGCGCACGGCGGGACGCTCTTCCTCGACGAGGTCGGAGACCTTTCGCCCGGCCTCCAGCCAAAGCTCCTGCGCGCGCTGCAAGAACGACGCGTGCGGCCGGTCGGCGGCAGTGCTGAGGTGCCTTTCGATGCGCGCATCCTCGCCGCGACCAACCGCGATCTCGAGCGCGAGGTGGAAGCGGGCCGCTTCCGGCAGGATCTCTACTTTCGATTGAACGTGATCCGGGTCGAGGCCCCGCCGCTGCGCGAGCGTGGCGATGATGTGCTTTCACTCGCGCGCTACTTCCTCGACCGCATCGCCGCGCGCGAAGAGAAGGCGGTCCATGGCATCGAGGCCACCGCTGCCGACCGGTTGCTCCAGCACTCCTGGCCGGGCAATGTGCGCGAGCTCGAGAATTGCATCGAGCGCGCGGTCGCGATGACCGACCACGACCTCGTTCGGCTGGAGGATCTGCCGGAGATGCTGCGCCGCCCCGCGCGCGGGAGCGAGAGCGTCGCCGCCTCCAGCGACGGCACTCTGACCATCGACGAGCTCGAGCGCCGGCATATCATGGCGGTGCTGAACGAGGCCGGCGGCAACAAGAGCCTCGCCGCGCGGCTTCTCGGCGTCGATCGCAGAACCCTCTACCGCAAACTCGAAGCCTTCGGTCTAGGCCGCTGATCCGAGGCGATCCGCCTCACTGTGGCGAATCGCCCCGCCTCCCCCTGACACAGTCGACGCTTCACACGCTCCGCGTTGACCCGCGGCGCGTGGGCCGAGCTCGGCAAGTGTGCCTTTTACAAGCATCTCTCCAGCGGTCGCGCGAATTTCGATTTCGCGGGCCGCTTGGCATCCCGCGTGCAACGTCTCTTTCGTCACGAAGAACGGAGGCGCGAGATGAACCCGAAGAGAGCGGCCATTCTGGAGTGGGAGGAGGAGATGGAGTTGGAGCCGAGGCGGGAGGTCCCGCCGCATCTCGATCAGGACCAAGTACGTGCGACCCGCGTTCTGTTGGCGGAGGACAACAGCGAGCTCCGGGATCTGCTCGTGTCGGCCTTGAGGAGAGACGGCTACGAGGTGATCGAAGCCCACAGCGGATTCAACATGCTGGAGGAAGTGGGCGTGCTCTTGCAACGCGGCGAGGGCTCCCCGGTCGACCTCATCATCTCCGACCATCGCATGCCCGGTTTCCTCGGACTGGAGATCCTGGCCGGCATGAGGCAGGCCGGGTTCAACCTGCCCTTCATCTTGATCACCGGCTTCGGCGACAAGGAAACACACGAGGAGGCCGCGCGACTGGGCGCGACCGCGGTCTTCGACAAACCGTTCGACGTGGACGAGCTGCGCGCGGCGGTGGTGAACGTCTTCAATCCTCGCTAGGAAAGCGTAGACCAACCGCGCCCCGCAGAAGCTCGACCGATAGGACGGGAGCCCCCCTCCCGAAGCCGGGATGGTGGCCGAAGCCGGAAGGTGCAAGGAGACCCCCATGAAAACTGAACGATCGGGTGCCAAGACACGGCCTCCACCAGCAGGATAGAACCAGCAAGACACGAAGAGGCGCGCCCCCCGCTCGGAGGGCGCGCCTGTTTTGCGCTAGGGCTTTTGAGCGTCGCTCTCGGCGCCGACTACTTCGTCCACTCGGCCAGATACTGCGGCCACATCTTTCGCCAGGTCGGCCAGTCATGCGGCCAATCGGTGCCCCACGAGTCGACCCGATTCGGTACCCCGCGCGATCCTAGGATCTGCGCCGCGCGCCACGACTCGCCGATGTCCTCCGCGCGGCCTTCGCCCGAGGCGAAGAGCACGAAGCGCTCACGCAGCCTAGCCAAGCTCGCGTCGTCGGGATGCCGCGGCATGTAGTGGACGGGAGAGGCGTCGTAGAACTCCTGCGTGCCGCGGCCCTCGAGGAAGCGTTCGATATCGTAGGTCCCGCTCAAGCAGAGCGCGTGCGAGAAGACGTCGGGGAAGCGGCAGATCATCGCGAGCGAGTTGAAGGCGCCGATCGACGCGCCGCTCACGATCAGCTCCGCGTCAGGCGCCTGGCAATCCATGCGGATCGCGGGCACAAGCTCGTGATAGACGAACTCCTGGAAGCGGCTGATCATGCGGCACTGCGCGGCGT
>CAZZAH010000675.1:0-2400 GCA_964652115.1 uncultured bacterium
AGGCGCGTGCGTGGGACGAGATCGCGGCGCGTGGACCGTCGGCGCGGCCGCATGAAAGCTGGTGGCGCACTCGTTGGATGTGGCCGGCGGCGGCGACCGTCGCGGTCGCGGCGCTGCTCGCGCTGATGCTGATCAAGCCGGCGACGCACCTTCCGAAGAACGCGCCGGTGATGGTGACCCTGGAGCGCGCGAAGGAGAGGCAGAACGTCGATGCGCCGCCGCCGATGGCTGAGTCGGTGAGAAGGCCGATGCTCGATGGCGGCGCACCCGCGTCGGATCTTGCACCGCAGGCCAAGATGCAGACCGCGCCGATCCGTCGCTCAGAGCCACGCGGGGCCGATACCAAACAAGAGCAGACGCGCTCCACGCAGCCGACTCGTGACGACAAGGACGCGGCGGCGTTGGGAGTCGAGGAGGGCCAGGCCTCCGTCACCGCCCCGGTGAATGCCTCCCGCGCTGCCGCAGGCGCGACCGTGACGCAGCGCGTGGACGCGGTCGGTGGATGGCTCGAGGGCACGGTGCGAGATCTCGACGGGAATCCGGCGCCTTACGCCAACGTCTATCTAGAGGGGACGAGGAAGGGTGCGATGTCAGACGAGCAGGGCCACTACCGGATCGAGGGAGTGCCGCCGGGAACGTACACGCTCATGTGCCAGCTGCTGGGCTACTACTCGGAAGAAGCCGACTCCCTGATGATCCGGCGCGGCCTCGCCGCGAACGTCGACGTTCGACTGCAAGCCGTGTACGGACCGTGGGAAGACGTCAGGATCGAGGTCTCCGCGAGGAAGGAGGCGGATCCCTCCCACTCACGCGACGTCCAAGAGCCTCGTAGTCTGCCGGTCGGAGAAGTCGCGGAGGCGATCGACCTCAAGGCAGGCACGATCGCGAAGGGCGAGGAGGTCCACAGCCGCGGCGGTCGCTCGGGCGAGGTGAGGTACCAGGTGGACGGCATCGCAGCGCACGACCCGCTGGCCGACGAAGGCGTGTCGACCGCAAAGCTGGCGAAAGAGAAGAACAACGGCCAGGCTAACAGTCTCGATGCGCGTTACGGGAACGCCCAATCCGGGCCGATCGCGACGGCGGAGGTAGCTCAGCCCTCGGGACCTCCGCCCGCTGCGGCACCGAACCCCAGTGAGCTTCAGACCTGGGGCGGCATGAAGAAGACCGGGCACGGCGACGAGACAAAGGCACAGAACCTTCCCTACGGCGGCACGACGCTGCCGAACGACGAGAAGGTCGACGCGATGTTCTTCCAGCACGCAGGCGTCAACCCGCTCATCCCGACCGAGGAGGATGCGCTCTCGACCTTCGCGGTCGACGTCGACAACGCGGCCTACACCATGGCGCGGCTCTACCTCCAGCAAGGCACTCTGCCTCCGCAGGAAGCGGTGCGTCTGGAAGAGTGCGTCAACTTCTTCAAGCAGGACTACCCGCCGGTCTACGACGACGACTTCCGCATCTTCATCGACGGCGCCCCCGCTCCCTTCGCGCCGGGCTACGAGCTGCTTCGGGTCGGCATCGCGTCGCGCGCGATCGATCCGCGCGAGCGGAAGGCGGCGGACCTCGTCTTCGTGATCGATGTGTCGGGCTCGATGCAGCGCGAGGATCGACTCGACGCGGTGAAGCAGGCGCTCGGGTATCTGCTCGATCACATCGAGGAGAAGGACCGCGTCGCGATCGTCGCCTACGGCAGCACGGCGAGCGTGATGCTCGAGCCGACCTGGGGCTCGGACGTCGCGCGCATCCGCGCCGCGGTCGAGGCGCTTCAGATCACCGGCGCGACCAACGCGGAAGCGGGCATCACGCTCGGTTACGACCTCGCACGGCAGATGCGCCGCGAAGGACGCATCACTCGCATTCTGCTTTGCTCGGATGGCGTGGCGAACGTCGGCGCGACGGGCCCGGAGTCGATCCTCTCTCGCGTGCGCGAAGAGGCCGACAAGGGAATCCAGCTCACGACGATCGGCTTCGGCATGGGCAACTACAACGACATCCTGATGGAGCGGCTGGCCGACGACGGCGACGGCTCCTACTACTACGTCGACAACCTGAAGGAAGCGCAGCGCGTCTTCGCCGAGAACTTGACCGGCACGCTCCAGACCCTGGGTCGTGACGCGAAGATCCAGGTCGAGTTCGATCCGAGCCAGGTGAAGTACTACCGCCTGCTCGGCTTCGAGAACCGCGACGTGCGCGATCAGGACTTCCGTAACGACGCGGTCGACGCAGGCGAGATCGGCGCGGGGCACGTGGTGACGGCGCTCTACGAGGTGAAGCTCGTGGACGGCGTGCATCGTGGCCCGTTGGCGATGGTGCGCTTCCGCTATGACAAGCCCGACTCGCCGGCGGGCGAGCCGAGTGTGCGCGAGATCGCGTCGACCTTCCGCGCGGAGCAGCTCGCGC
>CAZZAH010000676.1:0-2400 GCA_964652115.1 uncultured bacterium
GCTCCGATTTTCAGGACTGGCAATTCGAAGTACTTCTGCACAGCTATCGGCGTCGTGGACTGAGCGGACGAATCACGAGGCTTGCAAGCTGCGACGCCGGCTGGCAGCCCCCGCCGGATTCGCGATCCGATTACGCTGTCGTGCGGGTACCGAAGTTCGATCCACTGGGCGGCGACTGGTATCCCCCGCGCAACCGCCCGCACAGCCTTGCGTACGTCTTCGAGCAGTTGCCCGGTTACATCGAGCCTGACGAGATCGTCATTCTGCTCGATCCGGATCACGTGCTGGTGGGATCCCCGGAATCATGGCACGCGCTGTTCGAACAGGTCGCCGCGCGGGGCCCCCTCGGAGCCGCCTACGGTATCGGCTCGTCCTTCCTGGACAGCTGGGCCGATCCATTCTGCGCCGGCCTGTGCTCACAGGCCAACGAGACCGTTCGACAGAACATTGCCATCGGCGCACCGTACATTCTCTACGGCCGCGACCTGCAGGCGATCGCGCCGGTCTGGGCTGAGGTCACGGAGGGCATCCGAAGCGACGTCCGGGTCGCGGAGGACGTCGGCTGGTGCGCCGAACAGTACGCGTATGCCATCGCGACGATTCGGACCGGTCGCCCGCACACACGATTGCCGTTGATGATCTCGTCGCCGTTTGATGGGAACGAGCCCTGGGATCTTGCGTCGATCGACACTGCGGGCCGTCCCCACTTCGGCTTTCCCCTGGTGGTGGTCCACTACTGCCAGCAACTGACCATTGGCTCGTATTCGTGGGCCAAGCACGACCATCACGAGTTCGCCATGCGCGATCCGTCCGCACGCCCCTTGATGCCGACCGTGTCTGGTGTGGCCGACACCGAAGTGCTGAACCGGCTGACTGCGGCTCTTTCGGCCGACTCGCGGCTGCTCGAATTGCCCCAATCGACGGCGTGTGTTGAGCAGGCGTCGCACGATGAAGCCCGCCAGCGGACCGAGGCCTTCCGCAGCGTCTTCCTGTACCACGCGGTGGTCCCGGTCGCGAATGAGGCCCTGCAGGCCTACTACTCGGCCTCCCCGGTTAGCCGTCGCGTCGCACCCAGCCGTTGATCGTGAATCGGCTGTCAGCAAACGCTCGGGACGGACAGGTCACTTCGAGCACCTCGTGAAAGACGTGGCTGCGGAAGAAGACCATGCTGTTCCGCCTCGGCTCAATCACCGAAAACGACTCGCTCTTCTCGAGCGCGCCGTTGACGAGCCTGCTGTCGTACAGGACGAGTTCCCCACCGGCATAGGCTTTCGGTTCCCGATTGAAGTAGTAGACGAAGGTAATCTCACGGGTGGCCGTGTCCTCCGATCCGCTGTCTGGATGAACCTTGAAGTAGTCGCCGTGGTTATGCGCCGTCAGCTGCGCCTCGATGGTGGCGACGTGGAACGGCATTACCGCCAGAGCCCGCAGGGCGGCCGGCAGATACGCGCGCACCCGGCTCAGCAGGAGTTCCCTGAACTCGGGCAAATCGAACAAGACGCGCGACCGGCGATACCCCTCGACTTTGGTGGTGACTTCGCTCGACTGCAGATGGGTTTCCTGTGCGAGCACATAGTCCATGAGCCGCGCGAGATCCGCCGAGTCCAGCACATCATCTATCTGGAGCCATTGGGTCGGGATGCCGGTCGCTTCCGCCGGAGGCACGACCGCGGCATCGAGGGGCGGAGTGAGCCTCAAGACGGGGTCGCCGCCCTGCAGGAGGACCGGGGGCGTGGTCGTGATCGCGGCCAGGTCCCGGTCGCAGAAGGTCAGCCCCGTACGCCCGCCATGAAGCGGGATCTGGAACAGCGATGCGTTGCCCGCCACGGTTCCTTCGAGCTTGGCCGCCAGCGATCGCACCAGATTTACCAGCAGGATCGAATCCGAAGGCAGCGTGATGACGTGACGATGGCCGCCGTTCAGCAGGATCTCCACTTTGACATCTCTGGCTTCGGCGCCCTGCCCATCCCCTACGGTTGATGTCTGCTGCGAATTCATGATTGGTCCTCTCGGCGCGGGGCCCGCGCTACCGGCCCGCCGGCACCATCGCGAACTCTCCGGTCAAGAGTTCGACCGCACGGCGGCTGTCGTGGAAGGTGAGGTGGCATGCCGGGACGGCCTCGAGGAGCCGGCCGGCAAAACGCAATGCGGTGTCAGGATGATGCGCGAAGCTCAGACAACCCGGGAGGAGTTCCAGCATGGCCTGCGGGGTCCGACACGGCGAGAGACGATTCGGCGCAGCGGAGCCGAATAGGGGGAAGACCACGCCGCCGCACACCACCGGCTGAACCGCGATGTCCTCACTCCGCAGCACGACGTCCCGCTTGAGGAGCCTCGCCACACTGTCCCTCTCCAAGTGGCTTCCCGGGTCTTCCCGAACGCGAAGCGTTTTGGGAAACG
>CAZZAH010000677.1:0-2399 GCA_964652115.1 uncultured bacterium
CAGTCTTTGCACTGAAAGTCGGTGAACATGACGATGCGGTACGCCGCCTTCTCGGGCCCGAGGCGATAGCGGCCGGTGAAGCCGCGCGGCTGCGTCGGCGTGTTCGCGGCAGGGGTTGCGGGCGTGGTGCTTGCCGGCGTCGTGCTCGCGGGCGTGTTCCCCGCGGGCGGTGCGGTGGCCGCGGTCTCGGTCCCCTTGCCGGTCTCGAGGTCGACGGTCTGCTTGTCGGTGATCGGCGCGCTCGACGCGGGCTGGGCCGCGGCGTTCGATTCGTTGGCGCTCGTCTGGCCGGTGCTCGTCTCGCTCGCCGCGCCGCTCTTCTCGTTGATCGCCTTCATCGAAGCGGTGGCCGCCGCCTCGGCATCGCCACGCTTCTTCGCTCGATGATTGATCTCCGCCGGCGCGAGTCCGAGCGTCATGACGACGAAGCCCAGGCCCATGCCGAGGAGAGCACGCCGCGCCGCGACCGGAAGGTCCGCCGACGACGGAAAGGCCGAGCCTCGCGCGCGCTCGACCAGCGCCCAGAACCCGAGGTTCGCGAGATGCGCGGTCAGGCAATAAGGACAGAGCTTCTGCTTCACCAGCATCACGATGAGGAACATGAGCGAGCCGGCCGCGCCCACGCGTGCGAGGGTCACGAGGAGCGGCGAGATCGTGATCCGTGCGCTCCACCACGCGGCGAGGAGCCCGACGAACCACGCGAGCCCGACGAAGGAGGTCGGCCAACCGAGGCCCGGCACCTTGCCCCACACGGTCGCCTCGAGCTGCGCGCACGCGCTGGTCGGCCCGCAGCCCGGCAGATCATGGCCGCTGAAGTGCTTCGACACGAGCATCGCGGAGGACAGCATCGCGATCATCAAGCAGGCTTGCGCGAGCGACCAGGTGCGGTTCGATTGACTCGCGCTCGATTGGCTGGCGCGCGCGGGCTGCCCCGCTCGCTGCGGTGCGGGCTTGCCGCCGGACTTCTTCTTGGACACGAGCTCCTCCTCAGGTCGAGATGGGTTCGGTGGTCGACCGGAGGATAGCGCAGAGGGGCGCCGCCTTTGTAGATTTCACCACTCCGCCCCCATTCTTACAGCTTCTCGCGATCCTCATTCGGCATCCACACGATCGCGAGGTGAGCCAGGGTCGAGCGCTAGCAGGTTCATCACCCGCCGAACACGACGGCACGCCGCTGGCATAGACCTCCATCAAAACGCGCGCTCCCGGAGAGCGCGAAGGAGGTTGCTGCCATGACTCGGAAATTCGCGTTGGTCTATGGCCTCGTGTTCCTCGCGATCGGGCTGCTCGGCGTGGCGCAGTTCGGCTTTCGAGAAGAGCCTTCCCTGCTGCTCGGCATCTTCCCGATCAACGGCATGCACAGCGCCGTGCATCTCTTGATCGGCGCCGCCGGAATCCTCGCCTTTTACATGAGGGGAAACGCGCCGCGTAACTACGCGCGGGTGGCCGGTAGTGTGTATCTCGCGGCCGCGTTGGTCGGACTCGTTTCGCCGTCGGGCTTCGGCATGATGCCGATCGGCGGCGCAGACATCGTGCTTCACCTGCTCGCGGGCAGCATCGCGTTTTACCTCGGATTCCGCATGCCGCGCGGTCGTGAGCCGTGGTCATCGATCCCCTTCGAGCCCCCGGCCCCCTTGCCCCTGCGACGCGCCGGCACCGGCGGCCATACCTGGGACAAGCCGGAGGGTCACCTATGAGTGAAGGGAAACACTCCGGCACCTCGAGATCGATCTGGATGCGTGATCCACGGCTTCCGACCCGCGGGCCGCTGACGCAGGATGAACGCGTCGATGTCTGCATCGTCGGCGCGGGGATCTCCGGGCTCACCACCGCCTATCTTCTCGCCGGGAAGATGCGGGTCTTGGTTCTCGACGATGGGCCGATCGCGCAGGGCGAGAGCGAGCGCACGACGGCACACCTCTCGAGCGTGCTCGACACTCGCTACGTCAACCTCGAACGCCTGCACGGGCAGGAGTCGACCAAGCTCATCGCCGAGAGCCATCAGCGGGCGATCTCCTTCATCGAATCGGTCGCGCAGCGCAAGCAGATCGCGTGCAACTTCGAGCGACTCGATGGCTATCTCTTCGCGCCGCCGGGCGGCGACGCACGCGAGTTGGATCGCGAGCTGGCCGCGGTGCACATCGCGGGAATGAGAGACGTCGTGCTCGAGCCGCGAGCGCCGATCGACAGCTTCGACACAGGCCCAGCGCTTCGCTTCCCGAACCAGGCGCAGTTCCATCCGCTGCGGTATCTCGAAGGCCTCGTGGCCGCGATCGAGCAGGCGGGCGGGCAGATTCACAGCGGCACGCATGTCACACGGATCGACGGCGGCCACACGCCTCGTGTCTACACGCGCGACGGCAAGGTGGTCACCGCGAAGTCGGTCGTGGTCGCGACCA
>CAZZAH010000678.1:0-2396 GCA_964652115.1 uncultured bacterium
AGCGTCACTAGGGCAGGAGCTTTTCATCCGGCAGCTTGAAGCGCAGCCGCGTCGTGAACTGATGGTCATCGTTGAGCGTCCAGTAGGCGAGCCGCTCGCTCGACTCGAGCACCGCGGTGCCGCCGTGGCTGTCCTCCCATCCGAGCACGCGATGCGCGCCCTCGGCCTCGACGTGGATGCTCACCTGCCGGTCGCCGATCGTCCAGGTCCAGATGTACGCTGGGATGGTGCCGAGCCCCGTTTCGATCGGCTCGGCGTCGCGCTTGGTCACGATCACGCGATGCGGCTCGGGCCTCGAGTGCTCCTTTCGCCGCTCCCACGCGGAGGAGAAGAGGTCGAGCTCGCGACTCTCCCCTACCGCGAGCCAAGGCCCGTCGAGCTCGCGCACCTTGATCCAGAGGTTGTCCTCGAGCTCGACCTTCGGCGCGAGGATCTTCTGATCGACATCCCCTTCACGCTCGAAATAGCTGTGAAGCACGCGATGGAAGCCGTCCTTGCGCAAGTCGAGCCGCTCGAAGACCTGGCCGCACCACTCCTGCGTCGTGTGCGTAACGCGCGCCGCGGTGAAGGGCTCGTGCCCGAGATACGACTCGGGCACGGAGAAGACCGAGGTCATGGTCGAGTAGTCGTAGAGGCCGGTCGTGAATTTCCGCAGGCTGTTCAGCTTGAGCACGTACATCCGCTTGTTCGGCGGCGTGGCGTCGCTCTCCACCTTGACGTGGGTGTCGGCGTTGAGCTCCTCGGTGACGTAGACCAAGACGGCGTGGCCCTGACGCGGTTCGTGGTAGCGCTCCTCGGTCAGCTTGTAGACGTTGATCTCCCCCTTGCCGTCGCCCCAGGTCTGGTAAAAGGCGGAGCTTGCCGCCATCGACGGTGCCACCACGAGGAAGTGCAGGGCGAGCAGCGAGAACCGCGCGAAGATCGATCGCGCACGCCGCGTCATCGCGCACCTCGACCGATGTCGCGCCGATAGAAGGCACCGTCGAATCGAATCACGGACGCTCCGTCATAGGCGCGGGAGAGCGCGGTGCGAGGATCCTCGGCGCGGGCGGTGACGGCGAGAACGCGGCCCCCCGCGGAAAGGATGTTCTTCCCTTCGGCGCGTGTGCCCGCGTGAAAGACGAAGGTCTCGGGCAAAGCCGCCGCGCGATCGAGCCCCTGGATCGGAAGCCCTTTGCGATGTTCGTTCGGGTAGCCTTCGGACGCGAGCACGACGGTGGCGGCAAAGCCCTCGACGCCACGCTCGCCGCGCCAGGGCGCGATCTCGGGAAGCGACCCCTCTCCGGTCGCGATCGCGAGGAGCGCGTCGACGAAGCCTTCGCCCAGCAGCGTGACCACCGCCTCGGTCTCCGGATCGCCGAAGCGGCAGTTGAACTCGAGCACGAGCGGACGACCGTCGACCACCATCAAGCCCGCGTAGAGGAGCCCATGGAACGCGCGATGGTGCGCGGTCATGGCGTGCAGCACAGGTGCGAAGACCTCGCGCTCGACGCGCTCGCGGAAGCGGCTCCGCGCGTCGTCGTCGAGCATGGCCAGTGGATGCGGCGCGATCGCGCCCATGCCGCCGGTGTTGGGCCCCGTGTCGCCGTCGCCGACGCGCTTGTAGTCGCGCGAGAAGGGCAAGAGGCGCATCTCCTCGCCGCGGCAGAGCGCGAAGGCGGAGACCTCCTCGCCTTCCAGGAACGCTTCGACCACGAGGCGATCACCGGCAGCGCCGTGACGCTTCTCGCTCGCGATCTCGTGAATCGCCGCCTCCGCGTCGGCCAGGGTCCGCGCGATGTAGACGCCTTTCCCCGCGGCGAGGCCGTCGACCTTGATCACCTGCGGGAACATCACGCGCGAGAGATAGCGCCGCGCTTCCTCGCCGTCATGAAAGACCTCGAAGGCGGCGGTGGCGACGCCGCTCGCGCGAAGGAGATCCTTGGTGAAGACCTTGCTGCCCTCGATCTCCGCCGCGCGTTGCGTCGGGCCAAAGATCGGGAGCTGCCGCGCGCGGAATCGATCGACGATGCCGGCGACGAGCGGCCCTTCTGGACCGACGAGCGTGAACGCCGGGCGCTCTTCCTCGGCGAAAGCGACGAGGCGGTCGAGGTCATCCACTCCGAGGGCGACGTTGCGGCCGAGCGCGGCCGTGCCGGCATTGCCCGGCGCGAAGATCAGATGAGCATCCGGAACGGCCCGGAGGATGGCCCAACCGAGCGCGTGCTCCCGCGCGCCCGAACCGATGAGGAGTACTTTCATCCGGCGAAGCTAGCCAAGGCTTCGTCGCCGCGTCAATCGCCCGAAGCGACGCCCCCGCCGAGCCAACCTCGCGCCGGCAGGAATCTCTCGGCTCGCGGAAGCCAGCCCCACCGCGCGTCGCGGCCGTGGCGCACGCAATACTCGCGCGCGGCGTC
>CAZZAH010000679.1:0-2395 GCA_964652115.1 uncultured bacterium
AAGGCGTCCCCGGGTTCCGGTTGTAGCCGGCGAACCAGTAGACCTCGTTGAGCTCCGCGGTGCGCGGCGAATTCCAAGTCACCGCGACGCCGTTGCCCGAGTCGGGCCACGCGCCCTGCTTGAGCTCGAAATCGCCGCAGGTGCCCGAGTCCAAGAGCGCGAAGTCCTCCGGGTCGTAGTCGATGCCGAAGGTCACGCCGCTCATGCGAGGCGACGAGCCTGAGGGGAAGGCGGCGATGACGTAGAAGACAAGCGTGTCGCCGCCCGCGAACTGATAGGTGCCGGTCGCGCACTGCGAGAGTGCTGAGTCGCCGCAGTAGTCGCCGCCGGACTCGTAGTGCAGCCCCGTGGCCGCGTGCACGATCAGGAAGCCGCCCGCGTTCACGCCGCATCCGGTCGGCGGGCAGATGATGCCGGCACCTAGGTACTCGCCGCCCGCGGTCTGGCACTCCGCGCTGGTCACGAAGACGCACGACTGATTCGCGAGGCAGCACGCGCCGTCGTCCGGGCAGGGCGAGGGATCGCAGTCGCTGCCGTTGCCGAGATAGGTGCCGCCCTGCTGCTGGCAGGTCGCGGAGAGTAGCACCATGCAATCGCCGCCCATGCAGCACGCGCCGGGTACCGTTGTACAACCCTGCCCGAACGCGCCGACGAGCAGTCCGCAAGGGCTCGCGCTCGCGAGGCACCGCGAAGCCGAGGACAGACGATAGCTTCCGAATCCGCCCGATCCACCGTTACACGACTTTGGCGAGCAGAAGAGCGGGTCGTCGAAGAAGACATCGCTCCCGAGCACCAGGTGACCCGGCCCGTCGACGCCGGTCGAGTCGAGGTCGCTGCACGCGGCGGTGAGCAGGCTACTCGCGTCGCCGAGGTAGATCTCGCCGCCGGCGATGTCGCCGCAGTTGCCCGCGACGATCGTGCGTTCGAGCGAGGGGCCGCCCGTTCCCGCGACCGCGATCCCGCCGCCGTGCGCCGCGCGATTCGATGCGATGGTGCACGAGCGGAAGAGCGGCGCGCCGTTCTCGCAGTAGATCGCGCCGCCGTCCGCGTCGCTTCGGTTGCTGTCGATGAGGCAGTTCTCGAAGGTCGGCGAAGCGCCGACGCAGGCGATGCCCGCGCCTTTCTCGGCGCCCGTCACGCGGCCCGCGGTGAGCTTCAGCCCGCGCACGATCGAGCCCGCGCCTTCACCGTTCACGAAGTTGAATCCGCGCCCGCCGCTCTGGCAGTCGATCACGCAGAGGTCCGGGCTCGCGCTCTGTGCGCGCAGCAGGATCGCCTTGCCGTGGAAGTCGAGGTTGCGGTTGCCCGCGCCGGTGAACGTGCCCGACGCAAGCTCGATGATCGAGCCGCTGGCCACGGCGTCGAGCGCGGCCTGGATGTTCGCGAAGTCGCCGGTCCCGTTCGCGTGCACGACAAAGGGCGCGCAGGGATAGGGCGCGCACGAGAGATTGTCGCCGAGGTAATCGCCGCCCGCGGTTGCGCAACCGCTCGAGGTCACGATGACGCAGCGGCCATCGGCGAGGCAGCACGCGCCGCCCGCGGGGCAGCCCGCGGTGACGCAGAGAGTGCCGTCGCCCGAGTAGTTTCCGGCGAGCTCGACGCAGACCGCGGCCTCGACCTCCGCGCATCCACCGGCCGGAAGGCAGCACGCGCCACGAGGCAACGCACCGCACGCGACGTCGAGCGCGCCGATCACGAGCCCGCAGACGCTGCTGTCGGCCACCGCGGGTGAATTCGCGCGAAGGTGATAGTCGCCCGCGATCGTCGGCGCCGCCGCGCAGTCGAGCGCGCCGCAGAAATGCGGGTCGGAGTAAACGCTGCCGTCGCTGAGCAAGAGCTGCCCGAGGCCGGTCACGCCGCTCTCGTCGATCAGAGAGCAGCTCGCGTCGAGGTCGCTGGTGGAGTTGAGCAGCGTCGCCTGGTCGCCCTCGCTGCCCGCGCAGTTGCCCGCGAGGATCACGCGCGCGAGCTCGATCCTCGACGTCGACGCGCTGAAGAGGCCGCCACCGCTCGACGCGGCTTCATTGCCCGAGACGGTGCACGCCACGAGCCGCGGCGCGGAGGCGTACTTCGCGTAGAGGCCGCCGCCGTACTGGCTCGCGTTGCCGCTGATCACGCAGCGCAGGAGGATCGGTGACGCGTTCTCGCAGTAGAGTCCGCCGCCTTGCGAGCCGCCGCCGTTTCCGATCAGCCGGCAATCGCGGAGGAGCGGGGATGCGTTCACGCAGGCGACGCCGGCGCCTCTTTGCACACCGGTGAGCCCGCCGCCACGAATGCCGACTCCTTCGACGATGGTGGTGCTGTCCTCGCCGCTCTTGAAGTAGAGCGCGCGCCCGCTGCCCTCGCAATCGATGACGCAGCTGTCGGGGTTCATCGACTCGGCGCGGAGCGTGAT
>CAZZAH010000680.1:0-2391 GCA_964652115.1 uncultured bacterium
GATCGCGCCCTCGTACTTCGCGATCACGAAGGCGATCGCGGACGCGCGCGGGCGGTTGCGTCAACTGCCCGAGGCGAAGACGGCGGTCTCACGCTACCTGGCGCAGCCCTTCCTCGGAGTCAAGCAGCGCGCGATGGGCGAAACGCTGCAACGAGCGCTGTAGCGTCGCGCGTCGCGCAACGTCGACCCTCATTCCCGGAGCCACGATGCCCACCACTGCTCTTCTCGTCATCGACATGCTGAATGACTTCTTCGACGCGCACACGAACCTCGCCGCACGGCGCGCCGACTTGGTCGCGTCGATCAATGAGCTGGTCGACGCGTGCCGCCAACACGGACAGCCGGTGCTTTGGGTCAGGCAGGAATTCGCACCGGATCTTCACGACGCGTTCCTCGACATGCGGCAGCGCAACCTGCGCATCACCATCGCGGGCACGCGCGGCTGCGAGATCCTCCCTGGGCTGAACCGCCTCCCCACCGACACGACCATCGTGAAGAAGCGCTACAGCGCCTTCTTCGGGAGCAACCTCGATTCCACTCTCCAGGAGCTCGGCACCGAGCTCTTGCTCGTGGCCGGCATCAACACGCATGCGTGTGTGCGCACGACGGTGATCGATGCCTATCAGCGCGACTTTGATGTGGTGGTCGCGGCCGACGGCATCGACTCGTACGACGAAGCGCATCACGAGCTAACGAAGCGGTACTTGGACGGCGGCATCGCGCGCTTGCTGACGAATCGAGAGATTCTGGAGCTGCTGGAGGGCTAGCCGACGACTTGCGAACTCCCGGCGGACCAGGGCCTACCAGTTGAGGATGCCGCCCATCCGACCCCAGAGATACGGGATCGCCGGGGCCACGACCGTCCGGTGCCAGGTGATGTAGCGCGGAAAGACGACCCCGCAAACGACGAGCAAGAGCAGGCCATGTCGGAGTCGTCGCGTCGCGCGATCGTCACCCAGCTTCGCCCTCGAAGCGCAGGCCAGGAGATGCAGGTCGATCGCGACCGTGAGCACGCCGAAGACCCGCGTGAAATCCCACGTGACGAACGCGATCATCCCCGCGGCGACACTGTAGATGAGCACTCGCCGGCAGTACGCGCGCGCATCTCGCCACAGCAGAATCAGGCCGAGCGCGAGCGCTGGAAGCAAGGCCCCGTGGAGCGAGACCAGATTCGCCGGCGCCTCGGTCAGTCGCTCCTTCAGCCAGTAGCCCGCGCTGTGCTGGAAGATCACATCGAGTCGTGTCTGCATCGCGCCTCGGCCCGTCTCCCAGAGGATCCAGCGCACCACGCCCAGCGCCACGATCGCGGCGATCACGAATGCGACTCTCCTCCGACCGGACAGCGGGCGCAGTGGATCCGCTCCGCGCACCCAAGCGACGCCAAGCGCGATGACGAGCATCTGGGGATGGTTGAACACTCCCACGATCGCCGCCAGGCTCAACACCCAAGGATTGGAGAGGAACATCAGCGCGATGCTCAAGCCGACCGTGATCGGATCCGCCGAGCCGATCCAGTTGGTGAGCACCTGCGAAACCGGGTGAACCACCAACGCGGGCAGGAGCAGGACACCGGCCCCGAATCGAAGCGCTCCGGTGCGGCCGATCGCCGTCACCATCACGAAGAGCCCGACCAGCAACGTGAAGCAAAGGCCGAGAAACGCCCACAGGTTGTGATCCACGTGGAGCGCGTTCGCCAAGAACGGCAGCAGCAGCGAGTCCTGATAGAAGGGCGAGGTGGTGTAGGGCGCCAGCGGAGCGCGCGCCAGATTGAAGTAGTCGTGATTCGGGTGCGGGGCCACGCCGTTGATCACGAGCGCCACGAGCAGCCAGCTCGCGGACCATTGAATCGGACTGGCGCTTGCGCGCAGAAGGGTTCGCCTCGCGACGACCGCGATTCGGCGGATGATCCTCGCGGGTGATGCTGCGCCGCTTCTAAGACGACGGAGTTCCTGTCCCTCGGGATCAGGAGCGACGTCCGGCAAGACGGACCTCACGCTCCCTCTTCGTGATCGCGGGAACACGCTGGGGTAACTGGCCGCGGCGGCGTCACCGGACCACAATGAGTCGCGCGGACACGCCCCTCGCCTCGGCCGGTTCGAGCCGAACGAAGTACGCTCCGGCCGGCACCGGTCGCGCATGATCGTCGTTCGTGTCCCATTGCACCTCGTGGCTTCCCGCCTGCTCGAAGCCGGATTGAATCACGCGGATCTCCCGGCCGAGCGCGTCGTGAATTGCCAGACGCAGCGTCGTTGCTTCCGGCAGGTAGTAGCGGATTCCGCTTTCCGCGGAGCAAGGATTCCTCGCGGCCCACACACTCGGACCACCCTCGAAGGAACCAAGCGCCGACGCCGCGGCAGGGTCCATCTGTCGATATCGGATTACAACGGCGTT
>CAZZAH010000681.1:0-2391 GCA_964652115.1 uncultured bacterium
GCGTCTTGCACGATTGGTTGGCGAACCATCGAGCGCCGCCGCGTGGACGCTGGATTCGTGGGCTCCGCCCAGCGGCACCGCGTCGGATGAATCGCACTGGATTGAGGCCGCGCTTACACACCGTCCGGAGGTGCAATCCATTGCGTGGCAACTCGCGGCGCTCGGTGACGACTACGCGCTGACCCGCTTGCTGCCGTGGGAAGGGCTTGGAGTTGGCGTCGATGCCCAGCGTGACCCCGATTGGTTTGCGGGACCTTCTGTCTCGACCCCGATTCCGATCTTCGACATGGGCCAGGCTCGCAAGGCCCGCGTCACGGCCGAGCAGATCGAAGCCCGTCACGCCCTGACGCTCTCCAAGCGCAAGGTCGTGGAGGAGGTCCGGATCGCACACCAGGGGCTCGCCGGAAACCTCGCCAATCTCAATCGGGTCCGGCAGGAACTGATCCCGCTCCAGCAGAAACGGCGTGACCAGGCCGAGCAGGCATACCGGGCTGGCCAGACGGACGTGACCGCCTTGTTCCTCGCCGAGCAGGACCTTCGCGCGACGCAGGCCAGGGCTATCGACATCGAGCGGCAAACGAGCGTGGCGATGGTCCGGCTCGGACGTGCCGTGGGCGGGCCGGGTGTTGCCTCACAGCTCGCCTCCCGTCCCTCCGATGGCGTCGGCACTCTGCCCGATCCGACGGCGAAGCCTCAGCAGCGTTGATTGAACCCAAGAAACAACCGCGGCTCCATGCCGCCGATACGGAGACCCTTCGATGACGACCACCTCTGATTCCAGCTTGCTTCTCCCTTCACGGACTTCCGGCCGCGTGCTCGTGCTCGCAGCCTTCGCCATCCTCGGCCTCACGCTCACCGCGACTCGAGCTGCCGCGCAGCACGCTGGCGAGGCGAAGCCGCTCGCCGCGGCTTCCGAGGCAGCCGAAAAATCCCCATTCGAGTGGGGCGGCGTGTATGAACTGCCCGCGGGTGTGACCGACCTCGTAATCCAACCCGGGCCGGACGCGAGCATCGACATCGCGCTCGTGCCGGTCGCGGATGGTTCCGACGCGGCGTTCGTGACGGCGGCCGCCGAGGCCACGCGAATCTTCTCCGGCGCGGCCAAGCCCGTGCAGCCCGGCGAAGAGTTTGCTCCCGGCTCGCAGTTTCACCAACTCCGTGTAGAGGGAACGGGAGAGATGCGGTTCAAGGTACGGGCCAGCAAGGCGGGCCGCTACGCACTTTTCACGCAGCACTTCGCCGACGAGTTCCAGACCATCTTCGTGGCGGGTGGCCAGAAGGTCTTCCCGCAGGCCATGCGGAACTTCGTGGACCGCTTCGGCCAGATCGTGATCCTGCCGACGGCCATCACTGCCTTCGGGGTCAAGATGGAGCAGGCGACGGTCCACACGCTTGTGCCATCGTTTACCGCCCCGGCCCGCGTGGCGTACAACACGGAGCGGATGGCGCATATCGGCTCGGCGGTGGTCGGGCGCGTGAAGTCACTCCCCGTGCGTCAGGGCGACGCGGTCAAGGAAGGCGACACGCTGCTGGTGGTGGACAGCCCTGAACTGGGCGAGGCCCAGAGCGAGTATGTGCAGAAGCGAACGATGGTACAGGCCGCGGCACCCATCGTCGAGCTCGCCAAAAACGCTGCGGAGCGGGCCAAGAAACTCTACGACGAATCCGAGGGCATCTCACTTACCGAGGTCCAAAAGCGGCTGGCCGAGCAACAAAGCGCCGAGTCGGCCCTGCTCAACGCGCGGGCCGCGATGTCGGGAGCGGCCAATCGGCTGCAACTGCTGGGCATGACCGAGGCCGAGATCAAGACGTTGGCGGAGACGGGCACGATCACGCCAAAGTACACCATCCGTGCGCCGATCGCTGGCCGGGTCATCCGGCGAGATGTCACCCTCGGTGAACTGGTCCGGCCCGACCGCGACTCGCTCCTGGTCGTCGCCGACACAAGCACGCTCTGGGTGCTCGTCGATGTGCCGGAGATGCGGCTCAAGGACGTAGCCGTGGGCGCGACGGCTCGCATCGCTATGGCTGCATTCCCGGGCGAGTCCTTCGAGGGGAAAGTGTCGTTCATCAGCGCCGATCTGAACGAAGGAACCCGCACCGCCCAGATTCGCGTCGAGGTGGACAACGCCAAGGGAATCCTGCGCCCGGGCATGTTCGCGAAGGCAGAGATCGTCGGCACTGACACCGGTGCGGACGGCGTCAAGAGCACGGCGGTTCTCGCCGTTCCCGAGTCTGCGATCCAGACGATCGAGGGCAAGCCGGTGGTGTTCGTGCCCTTCACCGACAAGCCCGACACGTTCCTCAAGCGGCCCGTGACTGTGGGGGAATCTGTCGGCGGCATGCTGCCGGTGCTCTATGGCCTGCGCGAGGGCGAACCAATCGTCGTCG
>CAZZAH010000682.1:0-2385 GCA_964652115.1 uncultured bacterium
TGGCTAGCCGAATGCCGAAGTCTGCGACCGAGCCGTCGTCCGTCTCGACGATCGCAATGATGGGATTGCTCGCGCCTCGATGGAACGCGCCCGGCGCGAGGGGTGCGAATCCATCGTCGACCCCGTCGGCGTTGAGGTCAGCCGCTTGGCTCGGAGCGACGGCGAGTACCAAGAGGGCGGCGATGGCGTGATTTCGCACGGGGAATCTCCTTCTGTTGTACTTGAGTGGAGAGTGAGTGTAACTGACGCCGCTCCTCTCAATCAACCCTCAGTTGCAAGGCTGCTCTACCGGCAACTAAGCTCACTCCCTTCGCAGCGACCGATCATGAGCCTGGGGGCAGGATGCGGTTGCTTCACTTGTTTTGAGCCGCAGTGGTAGCGGTTGTGCGCTGTACAAGTGGTGGTTCTTTTCGATCGAGCTCGGAGTCAATGCAGGGAGGGGCGGGATACCATCCGACGGACGTCCGGTCGCCTAGCTCCTTCCACCTCGCGGGCCTATTCGATCGGCTCCGTTTCCAGCCGGAGGCGGGTCGACGATTTAGTCGAATCCGAGGAGAGAATTCAATTCCGTCCACCCGTGGAGAGTTCGCGGTTCCGCGAGGGGCGCGCATCGGCGTCCGACACCAAGGAGGACTCAATGTTTGCACGTCGTCTCGCTTGTACAGTCGCGCTCTTTGTCATACTGCTCTCGATCGCCGGATCGTTCTCCTTCGCCTTCGGGCAATGTGTCGACTACGAGAGCTCGGTGCGGTGGAGGGCGGGGTACTCGACCTCTCACTACTCGGCGGGCCAGGGAATTGCCGGAGGGATGATCTGCCTCGCGCGGGTCGGCGCGACGACCGTGGTCGGCAACGACGATGGCGAGATCGTCGCCATTCAGGAGACCTCCCCGGGCACCCTGGAGATCCGCGGTTACGCTGGTGGCTTGGGCGCGACTTACCTCGCGGCGTCGGGCGATCGCGCGTATCTGACCTCGAGCTTCGGCTTGGTCGCGCTCCAGGTTGCGAATGATGGTCAGATGAGCCAGCTGTTCGCCGTGCCTTTGGGAGATGCGCGGCACGTCGCGCTCCAAGGCAACTTCGCCTACGTTTCGCGCGGCGACCGAGTCACGGTGGTCCGCGTCTCGCCGAGCGGCTCGGTCGGTGTGGTCGCGGAGCTCGTCGGCTCAGCGGACCGGATCGCGATCCGGTCGAACCGCGCGTACGTGATCGCGAGCAACGGCGTTCGCGTCATGAATATCAGCAATCCGCTCGCGCCCAGCTTCATCGGATCGGCGTTCGGTCCCGGGTCTCTCGAGGACGTCGCGATCGCGAGCAGCTTCCTTTACGTGCAGGACTCGTCAGTCGGGCTGCGGGTGTACAACCTCGCCAATCCCGATGCGCCGGCTTTGACGCAGACGTTGCCATTCCAGGGGAATCGGTTGGCGGTGGGAGCCACTCGCGCGCTGGTCGGCGACGATGGCCAGTTCACCGTGCTGGACATCAGCGCTCCGAGTCTGCCCGCGGCCTTGGGTACGTCACGCAGCTCGGGTCTCTTCCAGGGTGCGACCGATGACCTGATCGCCTACGTCGCCGGCGGTCTTGCGGGGCTGCAGGAGTTTGACCTTGGGTCGGGTGCGGTGCCGGCCCCGGTTGCGAGCGTTGTCGGATCGGCCCCGGTACGGGATCTCGGCGTGAGGGGTTCCGTCCTGCACGTGCTAAGGAGCAATTCGCTGACCTTGTACAACGTATCGAACCCCGCCAACCCTGTCTTCATCTCGACCATACCGCAGCCTGGATGGGCAATGAAACTGCAAGGAGACTACGCCTACATCGCGGACGGCGCGGCCCTGAAGGTAGTCGATGTGAGCTCGCCCGCGACGCCGAACGTCGTCGCCGTGCTCGCGGACGTTTATGCGGATCAATTGACCATCGAGGGTGCTCGACTCTACGCCGGCGGTGGCGGAGGGTTGATGGTCGTCGACATCTCGAACCCAGCAAGCCCGATCCTGTTGGGCCAGCTGCAGACGGATTACTCCGCGTCCGCCCTCGCGGTCCGAGGCTCCCTCCTCTTCGCGGAGGGAGGCAATGAGGGGACTTCCTGGATCAACGAGTACGACGTGTCCGGCGACACGCCGATGCTGCTCGACTATGTGTATCTCCCCGGATGGGCTGGAGTGCTAGCAGTCACCGGTGATCGGCTGCTCACCGTCTACGGAACGCGGCTCAGCTCCTTCGACGCAAGCGATCTCCAAGCTCCCAGCATCGATCTCGGGGACTTTCACGCGTCCAGCTCGATCGACGTGACCGCGGCCGGACGCATCTACACCGGCACGGATCAGGGGAGTTTGAGCGTCTTCGACGAGCCGAGCGCGCCTCAGTACGTCGGCAGCGCATCCGTGCCCCT
>CAZZAH010000683.1:0-2384 GCA_964652115.1 uncultured bacterium
AGGATTGGCCGCCGGTCGGCATCTCCTTCTTCAGCTTTCACGTGATGGTGATGCTCGGGACGGCGATGCTGGGGCTTCTGCTCCTCGCGTATTTCCTGCGCTGGCGGCGCACGCTCTACGCAAATCGAGTCATGCTCTGGGTCTTCGTCTTCGCGGTGCTCGCGCCCTACGCGTGCAATCTCCTTGGATGGACGGCGGCCGAGGTCGGACGTCAGCCTTGGTTGGTCTATGGGCTCCTGCGCACCGCCGACGGCCTCTCGAAGTCAGTCGTCGCCGGGCAGGTGCTGACCTCGATCGTGATGTTCGGTGTGATCTACGCGCTCCTCTTCGCGGTCTATGTCTTCGTGCTCAACGACAAGATCCAGCACGGACCGGAAGAGGCGCCGCCGCCGCCGCGAGAGACGAGTGGCCGTGGTCTCCTGGAATCGATCGCGAGCCTGGCGAACCCCAGCGTTTACTCACTGACGCGCGTGCGCGAGTGGATGTCGACGCGCGGCAAGGGGGAGAAGGAGTAGATGGACCTTCACCTCTTCTGGTTCGCGACCCTTGGGGTGCTGCTCGCGGGCTACGCCATCCTCGACGGCTTCGATCTCGGCGTAGGCATCCTTCACCTGACGGTGCGGAAGGACGAGGAGCGCCGCATCCTCATGAACTCGATCGGGCCGCTCTGGGACGGCAACGAGGTCTGGCTCGTCACCTTCGGAGGTGCGCTCTTCGCGGCCTTTCCGAATGCCTATGCCACCGCCTTCTCGGGTTTCTATCTGCCGTTCATGTTTCTCCTCTTCGCGCTCATCTTTCGCGCGGTGTCGCTCGAGTTCCGGAGCAAGCGGCCGAGTCCCGCCTGGCGCTCGACCTGGGACGTGTCGTTCTTCCTCGCGAGCCTGCTCGCCACCTTCCTCTTTGGTGTCGCGGTGGGGAACATGATCCTGGGCATTCCGATCGGCGCGGACGGTGAGTACGCGGGAACGCTCTTCGATCTCCTGCGTCCCTATCCCATCCTGGTCGGCCTGCTCGCGATCGCGACCTTCGCCATGCACGGCTCGATCTACCTTTACCTCAAGACCGAGAGCGAGCTGCAGAAGAGGATCCATCGCTGGATGTGGCGGACCTTCGGCCTCTTCCTCGTGCTCTATCTCTTCACGACGATGGTGACGTTGGTCACGCTGCCCGCGGTCACGCGCAACTTCCAGACGATGCCGTGGGCGTGGGCCGCGGTGCTGCTCAACATCCTCGCGGTCGCCAACATTCCGCGCGCGATCTACCTCGAGCGACCGGGCTATGCCTTCCTCTCGTCGTCTTACACGATCGCGGCGCTGACCTTTCTCTTCGGCATCGCGCTCTTCCCGAACCTGATCGTGTCGAATCTGAATCCGGAGTGGAGCCTCACCATCTACAATGCGGCCTCGTCGGAGAAGACGCTGCGCCTGATGCGCGGGATCGCCTTCCTCGGCATGCCCTTCGTTCTCGCCTATACCGGCATCGTCTACTGGGTCTTCCGTGGAAAGGTGCAGCTTGGAAAGTCGAGCTACTGACCGCTCGTCCCGCGATTGGCGCGCCCTCTGGACGCTCGATCCCGATGTGACCTTCCTGAATCATGGTTCGTTCGGCGCTTGCCCGCGCGCGGTGCTCGAAGTGCAATCGAATCTGCGTGCGCGGATGGAGAGCGAGCCGGTGCGCTTCTTCGTGCGCGAGCTCGAGCCGATGCTCGATCAATCGCGCGCGACGTTGGCCGCGTTCGTCGGTACGGACGCGCAAGACGTGGCTTTCGTGACCAACGCGACCGCCGGTGTGAACGCCGTTCTGCACTCGCTTCGCTTCGAGCCGGGCGACGAGCTTCTCGTGAGCAATCACGAGTACAACGCCTGTCGAAACGCGCTCGACACGACGGCGGAGCGGTGGGGCGCGCGCGTCGTGGTCGTCGCGGTGCCCTATCCGTTGAGCTCACCCGACGAGGTGACGCGCGCGATCGTGGGCGCGATCACGCCGCGGACGCGCCTCCTCCTGATCGATCACGTGACCAGCCAGACCGGCCTGGTGAATCCGATCGCGGCGATCGCGGCCGAGATGCGCGCTCGTGGCATCGATGTGCTGGTCGACGGAGCGCACGCGCCTGGCATGGTCGCGCTCGACATCGCGTCGCTTGGGGTCACCTTCTACACCGGGAATTGCCACAAGTGGATCTGCGCGCCCAAGGGCACCGCGTTTCTCTGGGTGCGTCCCGATCGGCAGGAGCAGGTGCGCCCGCTCGCCATCAGCCACGGATGGAATTCGGAGCGCAGCGATCGCTCGCGCTTTCGCCTGCTCTTCGATTGGACCGGCACGTGGGATCCGACGCCGTACGTCTGCGTCGGCGAGGCGATCCGCTACATGGGAAGCCTGCTGCC
>CAZZAH010000684.1:0-2381 GCA_964652115.1 uncultured bacterium
TGGTGGCTTGGGGCGGGTTGCAGCTCGTGTCGACCCTCCCCAGTCCGCTCACTCCGATGGCGAGCTCGTCGGCAGGCATCGTCTTCCCGTTGAAGTAGAAGGTGACCGTGTAGGTGGCAGTGGTTCCGCACGAACCGTCGTGGTGGAGGATCGCGAGCTCGTCGATGTTGTCCCATCCGTAAGCGTCGCCGCCGACGGGAACGAACCCGGGGTGAGCGTTGGCGGGGCTGATCCGGGTGTGCGTGTCCCCCTGCGTCCCGGGTGGCACCATTGCGCTGTAGTTCACGCGCACAGGACCGAAGCCTGGCAGATTGAAGTTTGTCCCGGACGGCACATTGCCGTTGATGGAGATCGTGCTCATATCCCACCAGGTGACCGCGTAGGACACCGCCTGCGCAGGCGCGGCGATCGCGGAGCAAGCAAGCACCGCGGCTGCGACCAAGAGCTCAGAACGCTTCATCGTTTACCCCCAATGTGACTCGCACGCGACCGACTCCACCCTTCTGGATTTCAGCGGGATCACGTGAGGAACGTCGCGGCCTCCCGCCCGCACCACGCCGGCTTCAGGTTGAGTGGCCTCTTGGACGATCCGCGGTTGGGCGATCTAACAAGCGGCGCGAGCATTTTTCGTTTCCGGAAGGGGCGGCGCTCCGGCCTACAGGATTGCGGCGCGGTCGGGCATTCTTCTATCGTCTTCATTCCTATGGACACCGACGGAGCGGAACCAGTCGATCTGGTCGTGCCGGAGACCGATACGACCGACCGGGTCGCCGACGCACCCGCATGGGCAACCGAGCTCGCGGGCATCTGCACAACGATTTCGTCGACTTCGGCGGATTCGGACCGCGGTCATGTGCGTGACAGGCTCTGGCTGATCCTTCGCTTGGCTCTGCTTCGTTACCTGCGGATGCATGGAGCCCGATTCGGCTCGGTCCGCCCGGAGGACCTAGAGGACCTCGGCGCACAAAAGTCGTTAGAACTGCTCGATCGAATCGTCTCAGGGGCGCAAGACCTCGGAGGCCGGACCGGAGCGCAGATCGCCGCGTTCCTTTCGGTCGCCGCGCGAAATGCGGTTCTCGACCTGGCGAAGCGCGATGGCCGGCTGGTTCGACCGGAGCCCCACGAATGGGAACGCCAAGCCCACGGTCCGACGAGCGACCCGAATCAAACGAGCGAGGCGGAAGCTCGGATCGACGCAGCGGAATTCACCCGCGATCTGCTGCGCTGCCTTGGTGGGCTTCAGCCTCGGTCGCGGTTGATCTGGTTCTTTCGTGCGTTCTACGAAATGTCGAGTCGCGAGATCGCCGCCCATCCCCGGATAGGGCTCGCGTTCGCTCACGTCGATGTGCTCATGCAGCGAAACCGCGACGCGATTCAGAAATGCCTCGCGCAAGCCGGACACGAGTCCGGGCACATTCCGGCGGGAGCGTACGCACTGGTCTGGGAGGCCGCGCGCTCGTGGCGTCGAGAAATCACATGAGCCGTCACCTTGACGAAGACGAGACGCTGGATCTGCTTCTCGAGCTCCTTCCGCCGGAGCGCGAGCGATTGTTGCTCGACCACGTGATCGGGTGCCGGTCGTGCGAGGAGTCGATGCGGCGGCAGGGCGCGGAGATTGAGCGAATCGCATCCGGCCCGGCGGGCGAGGCTTCGGACCGCACGGCGCTGCCGCTCGCCGGCGAGGCGGCTCCCGGGTTACGCGCGAGGCCGCTTCGACCGAGGGGAAGCCTGGCGCGCGGGCTTCGCGGCGCTTGGAAGAAGCGCGTCCTCCCGGTCGGAAGTCTGGCGGTCGCGCTCGCGGTGGCGAACATCCTGCTCTTGCCGCGAGAGCGTCTTGCCCCGCTGCAGCCGGAGCCGAATTGGCTCCCGAGCGGCACCTCGATCGTGCAGCGGCAGGCGAGTGAGAACGAGACGGGAATCACGGCGCTTGCTGAGGGACTCGAAGCGTATGGCCGGCGCGATCTCCCGCTCGCGATCGATCGATTGGAGCGCGGGCACGTGAGCGACCGATTCGACTCCTTCCGCCGACTCTACCTGGGCAGCGCGCTCGCGCTCTCCGGCGACTACACGAGTGCCGCATCGACTCTGCGCCCGCTTCGTATCGCCTACCTTCCCGAACCGTGGGTGACTGAGGGTTACTGGACCTTGCTTGTCGCGCTGGAACGCGGGGGCCGGACTTCGGAGGCGGATTCGCTTCGCCGAGTCCTCGCGAACGAACCCGGCGAGATCGGCGAACGAGTGCGGCGACTCTCGAAGCGATCGCGCTGAGCTCCCCGCCCCCGGCGCTGAAAGACGCCTAGGCGTGGGGCGCAGTTCGACGTTGATCGGGCATGCCCGATTGTCCATAGATGAGCGATGCGGCGCGTTGTCCTCATCCTCGG
>CAZZAH010000685.1:0-2378 GCA_964652115.1 uncultured bacterium
GTGCTACCGCTTCTTCGACACGCAGATCTGCGCCGCGGTTTTCGATCTGACTCAGGCCGGACTCGACGGGGGTCGCATGGACATCTACGTCTGGGACGATGATGATGGATGTCCTGGGAATGTGCTTTGCGGACCGAGCCGTGTCATACCGGGGACGATCGCCTTCTGGCCCAACGTCAGCCGACACGTATTCACGCTCGACGGGTGCTGTGCGGAGAGCGCGGTTTGGGTGGGCTACTGGGGAGCGTGGCCTGGGCAGTTTTCGCCGTTCTACGTCGGCGCCGATCTGAATGGGCCGGGCAGCCGACCCAAGACGTGCATCGCGCCCGGCATCGGCTATCCGAGCGGATGGAACAACGTGAGCATCGTCTTCGGCCCGACGCAGGCGCTCGGCATCGGCTGCGAGACCGTGCCGTGCACGCCGCCGGTCGCGATCGAGAAGATGTCGTGGGGCCGCGTGAAGTCACTCTACGACGGTGCTGTCCGACGAGTCCCCGCGACTCGCTGATCGAGGTCGAAGTGGCCGCGGTGACTCAGCCTTCGCGCGCCTGCACCCACTCGCGCGCGAGCAACGCGTGGATCTCCGTGTCGCACCACTCGCCCTTCAGGAATTCGTTCTCGATGTGGTGCGCCTCGCAGCGGAAGCCGAGCTTCTCGAGCACGCGGCGCGAGGCCGCGTTTCGCGGATCGATGTCGGCCCAGATGCGGTGGAGCTCGAGTCGCGCGAAGCCGAAGTCGACCACGGCGCGCATCGCCTCGGTGGCGAAGCCGCGGCCATGCTCGCTCGGCGTGAGGATGTACCAGATCGCGGCTTCGCCCGCCTCGGGCTTCGCGAGGTGGAGCGCCACGCGGCCGATCATGGTGTCGCCGCCATCGAGCCGCGTGACCGCGAGCTCATAGGTCGTGCGCGGGTTCGCGGCGCCGTCCTCGACCGCGCGCGCGATGTACTCGCGGCACTCCTCTTCCGTGCGGACGTCGTAGGACTGCCAGCGCACCGCGTCGGGATCGCTTTCGAAGTGATAGAGCGCGGGCCAGTCATCGGGCCTCAGCTCGCGCAGAAGCAGACGAGGCGTGACGAGCTCCATCTCACGGCGACTCGCGCCGGGGGTGACGCTGTGCTTCAAGTCGTGCTTCACGCCTTGGCGAGGAGCTCGGCCTCGCGTTCGGGCGAAAGGCCGTTCCGCCACTTGTGATCGGCCGGCCGCGTCTTCGCCCACGCGAGCGTGTCGCGGATCGTGTCGGCGATCGGGCGGAAAGTGAGCCCGAGCTCGATCGCGCGCCGGCAATCGAAGCTGTCGTCCATGTCGGGGATCCAGAGCGGCATCTCGGTATAGGCGCGAACACCCGCTTCCTTTAACAGATCGTCGCCGACCCAACGGAGCTCGGCCTTGGAGCCGATCGTCTGGATACAGCTCTCGAGGAACGCCTTCATCGACAGCGGCTGTGCAAGCCCGGTGACGTTGAAGGTGCCGGTCGTCGCCACCTCGATGCGCTCGAGGATCCAACGCGAAAGGTCGCGCACGTCGATCACCTGCACCAATCGATCGGGACTTCCCGGCGCGAGGATCGTTCCGCCGCGTTCGACGCGCGTGGGCCAGTAGGTGAAGCGGTCGCTCGTGTCGAAGGGCCCGACGATCAGCCCCGCGCGCACGTTGAGCACACCGCCCGGAAGCTCGTCTTCGGCCGCTTGCTCGCAGAGCGCCTTCAGCGGCCCGTAAGTGTCGTTGGTGATCTCCTCGACCTTCGGATCGTCGAGCGTGCCGACCGGACTCGACTCGTCCTGGTTCGGCTTGGTGAAGTCCTTGTAGACCGAAACGCTCGAGACGAAGGTGTAGTGGATGACCGATCCGGCGAGGAAGCTCGCGCTCGCGCGCACCAGGCGCGGGAAGTAGCCGCAGGTGTCGACGCAGGCGTCCCAGAAGTCGTCCTTGAGCGCGTCGAGCCCGCCGTCCCGATCGCCGATCCGCTCGTCGATGCCGGGGAAGAGGCCGCGGTTGGTCTGCCCGCGATGAAAGATCGTGACCTCGTGACCGCGGGCCACGGCCTGCTCGACCAGATGACGGCCCAGGTAGAGCGTGCCGCCGATGAAGAGGATGCGCATTCCGACTCCTGTCCGCGCCGCGTCGCGCCGTTAGGTCCAGAGCGGCAAGATACCCTTCGCCTCCATCCGGGGCAAATGTCGAGAGGGGTGTGGCCAAGCCCTTGCATCGTCTCCGTCCCAGCGTCGAGACTTGGTCGTTGATCCAAGCTTCACCCCGGAGGATTGACGATGCTTTCACCCCTCGCGCTCAATCATCTGAACCTGCCGGCGCGCGATCCGGCAGCGCAATCGAAGTGGTACTGCGAGATGCTCGGCTTCGAGGCCAAGGGGCGCTTCC
>CAZZAH010000686.1:0-2375 GCA_964652115.1 uncultured bacterium
GGCAAGCGGAGCCGCAGGCGGGCAAGATCGCGTTCGTCTTCCCGGACTGATCGGCGGGAGTTGAGGGCGACCTCGCGGCTAGGCAGCTTGCAGGTCGAGGCCCAGGATCTCTCGTGCCTTGTCGCGCCACGACCCGAGTTCCTCCGGGGTCGCGACCCTCTGAAGCCAGTCTGGATCGAGCGGGCTTGCCTCGCACTCGTGCCCGATCGCCTGATGGATGATGTCGGCGGCGATCGCGACCGCCGCGAGGGGGTCGCGGGCGACCGACTCGGCCTGCTCGGGGTGATGATGGTTGGCCACCGCTTCGACCACCCTGCACGGGAGGCCCCAGAGGCTCAAGAGGTACGCGCCCAGGGCGGCATGGCTCGCCCCCAGCACCTCGATCTCGATCTCCTCGGCGGGACGCTTCTCCTCGGCCGAGCGGCGAAGGATGCGCTCGAAGTCCGCGGGGGTGCGGGACAGGAGAACCGCGTTGCCGACGTCGTGAAGCAGGCCGGCCATGAACGCATCCTCGCCCAGAGCGGGGTCCGCGACCACGAAGCGCGCGAGGCGGGCAGTGCCCAGGCCCTCGCGCGTCAGCGACTCCAAGTAGCCGGAGGACGCGGCCGCCTCGGGGCCGAGCGCATGGAAGACGCTGGCCTGAAGGACTAGACTCTTGATCAGATTGGTTCCGATATAGCCGACGGCGGACTTGACGTCGGTGGTCCGTTGAGGCAACCCAACGAAGCCGGAGTTGGCGACCTGGAGGATGCGCGTGCTGATGGCGATGTCGCTCTCGACGATTGCGGCGATGTCATCCGTCGTCGATTCGGGGTCGTCGACCGCGTTCGCCAGCTCGGAGTAGATGCGGGGAAGCGCAGGCAGACTACCCAATCCACCCACTAGGCGGAGCAGCGGGGGTGAGGTGAGGAGCGACCGGTAGGCCGAAGCTCGGCGTACCACCAGGCGGAGCCGCTCCGGCTCGCTCGGCTTGAGCAAGAACTGGTGCGCGTAGGGAATGGTGCGGAGGGCCGCCTTGAGGTCGGTCTCGCCTGAGAGCACGATGCGAAGCAGGTCGGGATAGGTCTCGCGCACGATCCGGAGCAGGGCGGCGCCATCCATGCCCGGCATTCGCATGTCGGTCACGATGACGTCGAACGGCTCCGCCGCGAGCGCCGCGAGCGCCGGCTCCCCCCCCAGCGCGAAGCGCGTGTCCCATTCTTGCCTGAGCCCATGCGAGATCCGCCGGAGTCCATCCAGGACGCTCGGATCATCGTCAACGAAGAGGATGCGAATCACGCGGCGATCTCCTTCGTGCCGAGCTTTTCCAATTCGATCGGGACCCGGACGATGAACTCGGTGCCTCGCCCCAGCTCGGTTTCAAAGCGGATCGTGCCCCCGTGCTTTCCCGTGATCACCGAGTGCGCGAGAGCCAACCCCTGGCCGGTCCCCTTACCAACCGCTTTGGTGGTGAAGAACGGGTCAAAGACCCGCGAGCGCACCTCTGGCGGAATCCCCGTGCCGCTGTCTCGGATCGAGATCTCGACCCAATCGCCGTCGCGGCGCGAGCGAACGCGGATCTGGCCCATCCCCGGCTCCGACTGGGCTCGCTCCGCGATCGCGTGCGCGGCGTTGATCAAGAGGTTGAGGAAGACCTGGTTCAGATCGGCCGGATGACAGGTCACGGCCGGAAGCTCTGGATCCAACTCGGTCACCATCTCGGCCACGTACTTCCACTCGTTTCGCGCCACGGTGATCGTGCTCTCTAGACACCGGTTGAGGTCGACGGCGCTCGGTCGCTCGGAGCTCGGGTGCGAAAACTCCTTCATGGCGCGGACAATTCTGGAGACTCGATCGATGCCCTCGAGTGCCGCGCTGATCGATCGCGGCATCTCCTCCAAGACGAAGTCCAGGTCGGCCGCGGCGAGCATCGCCTCCACCTCGGACCGAACCGCGGAGTCAGAATTCCGCTCGAGCAGGTGAAGGTAGGCGCGATGAAGCGCCTGAAAGGTCCCGAACGCCTCTTGCAGGAAGTGCGTGTTGTCGCCGATGAACTGCATCGGCGTGTTGATCTCATGCGCGATGCCCGCCGCCAGCTGCCCCAGCGATTCGAGTTTTTGCATGTGAGTGATCTGCACTTGGAGTTGCGCGATCCGCTCCCCGACCCGCAGACGGGCGAGCAGCTCGTCGGTCCGAAACGGTTTTCGCGCGAAGTCGCTTGCGCCCGCTTCGAGCGCGCGCGAGAACAGGTCACTCGATTCATCAGCCGTCAGCAGGATCGCGTAGACGAATCGATCCAGCCGCTTGAGGTGGGCGCAGACCTCGAGGCCGTCGGCGCCGGGCATCTGCCAGTCGAGGATCGCGAGCTGGATGCTGCGGTCGCGTAGCGCGTCGAT
>CAZZAH010000687.1:0-2374 GCA_964652115.1 uncultured bacterium
GGATGATCTCGACCAGGGTCATGACCGGCACCGGATTCATGAAGTGCATTCCAATCACGCGGTCGGCTCGCTTGGTCGCGCCGGCGATCTCCGTGATCGAGATCGACGAGGTGTTGGAAGCGAGGATGCAGTCGGGCGCGGTCACTTCATCGAGTCGTGCGAAGAGCTCACGCTTGACCGAAGCGTCTTCGAAGATCGCCTCCACCACGAGCTGCGCTTCACGCAGCGCCTCCGGCTTGGTCGTGCGCGAGACGCGCTCCAGGATCGCCGGCACATCTTGCTCCGCCAGCGTCCCCTTCTTCACCAGCCGCTCGAGGCTCTTCTGAATCTGCGATGCGGCGCGGTCGAGCGCCTCGGGCGAGCTGTCGACCAGCAAAACGGGGTAACCGATTTGAGCGAAGACCTGCGCGATGCCGTTCCCCATCGTGCCGCCGCCCACGACTCCGATCCGACGATTGCGTTCCATGACTGTGCTCCCCCTTCGGAAATACGGGCGCGCCGGACGCGCATCCACTTCATCGGCTGATCGAGCCGCGAGCGAAAGCGCGCGTCGGTTTTCTTAGATCATTTCGACGCTCAGGGCGACGGCGTTGCCGCCCCCGAGGCAGAGGGTCGCGAGACCGGTCTTGCCTCCGCGGTCCTTGAGCGCATGAAGCAGGGTGACGAGAACGCGCGCGCCGCTCGCCCCGATCGGATGACCGAGCGCGATTGCGCCGCCGTTCACGTTGCAGCGATTCCAATCCCATCCCAGCTCGTTGCCGTCGACCAGAGCCTGCGCGGCGAAGGCCTCGTTCGCCTCGATCAGGTCGTAGTCGGAGATCTTGGCGCCGGTCTTGGCCATCAGCTTCTTCACGGCGACGACCGGTGCGTAGAAGATGTCCTCGGGCTCGGTGCCGCCGCTGGCGTAGCCGGTGATGCGAGCGATCGGCTTGACGCCGAGCTCCTTCGCGCGCGCCGCCGAGGCGATGATCAGAGCAGCTCCACCGTCGTTGACGCTCGGCGCGTTGCCCGCGGTGACGGTGCCGTTTGCCTCAAAGGCCGGCTTGAGCTTCGCCAGGGCTTCCATCGTGGTTTCGGCGCGCGGACCTTCATCGGTCGCGACCACGATCGGGTCGCCCTTCTTCTGTGGGATCACGACCGGGACGATCTCCGCGGTGAACTTGCCCTCGGCGATCGCCTTCACCGCCTTCATCTGGCTGCCGAGCGCGTACTCGTCCTGCGCCTCACGCGAGATGTTGAACTTCCGCGCGATGTGCTCCGCCGCCGAGCCCATGTGCCAGTTCTTGAAGGGGCACCAGAGGCCGTCGTTCACCATCGCGTCGATCAGCTGGCTGTTGCCGAGGCGAAGACCGGCGCGCGCCTGCGGAAGGAGATACGGCGCGTTGGTCATCGACTCCATGCCGCCCGCGACGATGAGGTCGGCTTCGCCGGATCGGATCTCCGACGCCGCGAGCATTACGGCGCGAAGGCCGGAGCCGCAAACCATGTTGACCGTGAGCGCGGGCACGTCCGCGGGCACGCCGCCCTTGATCGCGGCCTGACGTGCCGGGGCCTGGCCGACGCCGGCTTGAAGCACGTTTCCGAGGATCACCTCATCGACCTTGTCCGGGGAAACGCCGGCCCGAAGAAGCACCTCCCTCACCACGATTCCCCCGAGAGCGGGGGCGGTGAAGGAAGAGAGTCCGCCTTGAAATTTCCCGACCGGGGTCCGCACACCCGCGAGGATCACAACCTCGCGGTCGCTCATGCCTGCCATCGCGCACTCTCCTTCTCTTCTCCTGCGCCTGTCCGGGGAAGCTCCGGCTCAACGAAGCGAGATCATACCGCTTGGGCTCGCGAGAGGAACCGGGCAAGTTTGCTGCGCGGCCACCCTCTCGCGGGCTCTGATGCCGGAAAGCTTGGGCGATGACGACGGGGCTCCCGGCGCGGCATAGTGGCGCGTGAGTCCCAACCGCGCCCGACCTTCCGCCACCCTCTGCAAGGAGGTTCACGTGCACGCGCTTCACATCGAGCGCCGCGGAATGATTGAGCTCCCCATCCCCGCGGCCGAGGCCTTCTACTATTTCACCCCAGAGGGCGAGCGAGGCTGGGCCGCCGACTGGGACCCCTCACCGATCTTCCCCCACGACGGGAGCCTTCGCGACGAGGCGGTCTTCCGCACCGCGGCGCACGGCGAGGAGACGGTCTGGATGCTCCTCCGCTATGCGCCTGACGCGGGGGAGATGACCTACCTGCGCCTGACGCCCGGCTCGCGCGTCGGCGTGGTCACGGTGACCTGCCGCGACTCGGGCGACGGCCGCTCGATCACACAGATGGAGTACCGCATGACCGCGCTCAACGACCACGGCAACCACTACCTCACCGAGATGACGGA
>CAZZAH010000688.1:0-2357 GCA_964652115.1 uncultured bacterium
CCATCGCTCCATCGGTGTAAAACCGTCGCCAGAGGCCCACAGGTAGTAGCCGCCACCGGACTTCGGCTGCGTCGCGATGAACGAGCCGCCGTGCCCGTTGATGTGGGTCCAAGCGTTCGTGCCCGGGTTGTATCGGGTCAAGCCGCCGCCGCCGTAGATGGTGGACTCGGAGGAAAACCAGATCGCTCCATCCGGCGCTCGCGTCACGTCGCGTGTGTATCCGCCCGGGATCGCCGAGTTGCCCGGACCATAGTTCACGAGCGATCCGGGCCCGGCCGCGAGGTTCATCTTGAGCACGCCGCGGAAGGTGCCGAGCCAGAGATTCCCACTGGCATCAGCGACCATGTCGCTCACGTTCGTCGCTCCTACCCGGTCGTGATCGCCGATCACCGGGTAGTCGACATTCGAAACGTTAACCCAGCGGTTCTCGGATTGAATGAACTTGGAGATTCCCCCTTCATCGAACGAAGGATTGAAGCCGCCGATCCATGGGTCCCCGTCGGGAGCGATCCAGATCGCGTGGTTGTAGTCGCCTTGGATGCCGGTGTTGCCCACTCGGTAGTAACGCCAAGAGTATGTTTCGATCGCTTGGGCAGAGGCGGCGCTCCCGGCGACCATGACACCGCAGATCAGGGCTGCATGACGGACTTTCATCGAGTCGTCTCCTTCCCGCTGGGCGGGATGTGTCTATCACCCTCCGTCAGAAGCGGGGGGAAGATGTTGTTAAACTCAAAGCCGATCGATGCGCCGACGGGCCACTCTCTCTCTTTCACTGCTATATCGCCCCGAGCTACGGACCTCCGGTCAAAGCCAGGTGTCCACGAACTACCGGAGTCCTCGTTCCACTGCGCAGGGTGAGCCCATTCGCGGGCAAGCTGAGGTTGAAGGTGGAGCGCACCGTCCCGCCCAGCATCTCGTTGTTCCCGAAGTCGAGCGTCACCACGCCGGCCAGCAGAGTGTCGAGCTCCGGTCGTCCGGTCGGACCACGCCCGCCTGAGTTGAGCCCGATCGAGACCGAGGAGAGGAGATTCGGATCCCCGGACTCGCGCGCGAGCCGTTCGCGAATCTTGTCCGCGTCCTCCGGCCCTTCGACCTGAACGATGCGGCCCCGCTCGAGCGTCACGCGCAGCCCGCGAAAGTGACGTCCGCCCGAGAAGGTGTAGTCGGCCTCGAAGACGCCGTCGCCCGTTCCGCTCATCGGGACCGCGGACAACGATCCCGCGGGCACCGCCTCGATCGAGTGTCCGGCGCGCAGATCCTCATCCGAGATGATGCCGTCACTCACGCCCATCAGACTTGGATCGAGCGCGACCCGAAGCTCCGCGCCGCCCTTCCCCTCGATGACGATCTCCGGTGAGCGGCGCAGCACCTCGAGCAGGCGCTCCCCGCGCGCTTGAATCTCGGCGACATCGAAGGTCAGGCAATGCCAGAAGGTGTCGATCCCCTCCTCCGGGCTAAGAAAGCCCTGGCCGAACTCGGCTCGATGCGGCAGGCCGACGTGGAGGTAGCGAAGCTTTCGCGTGCGCGCCGACGCCTTCCACTCGGAGACCGCGCGGAGAAGCCGCGGAAGCAGCACCTGCTGCTCCGGGCTCGGCGGCGCTCCTTGCAGCACGCTGCTCGTAAGAAAGACGACCGCGGTGATCCGCTGATCCAGATCCGGTGGCACGAGCGACATTCGGTCGAGCTCTTCCGGCGTGGAGCGATCCAGCGTCCGCAAGATCACGTTCCTCGACCACGGGCGCAGATGCGCGACCGCACCGGTCCCTTCGATCTCCACCAAGATCGCCTCCGCAGCCTCCAGCGTGGCGGGAGCAAAGAGAATGAGCACCTGCTCATCCTTCCCGATGCGGAGCGACCGATGGACGACCAGGCGAGCGAGGTCACCCCAGTCGATGGCGAGCACCTGCGATCGCCGCCAGTCCGAAAAGGTGGCGTCGATCGATTGGCGGAGCGCGGTGGTGGTGCGGCTCTCGGCCGCGCCTAGGCCGGGGTCGACCAGGATGTGCCGCGCGGTGGCGGCGAAGTAGCGCTCCTCGGTTTGGCGGCCGCGTTCCGGTCCCACGTCCCGGATCAGACCCGCCTCGAGCAATCGCTTGAGGTGGTAGTGGGCGCGGTTGGCCGGGATGTTCAGGACTCGCGCCAGGGCCGACCCGGTCTCGGCCCCACGGGTCAGCAGGTGAACGATCTCGAGCCTCGTCGCGTCGGCAAGGGCACGCAGGCCGTCCATGCTCTGGATGACCTCGAAGTCATTGAGGGAGTTCGGCACAGGCGCATCGGCAGACTCATCGGGCTTGGATCGTGTCACGGCTTTCAATAATTCCTGAAAGGGTGGTCCGTTAATCCGGGTGGGGAGGCGC
>CAZZAH010000689.1:0-2349 GCA_964652115.1 uncultured bacterium
GAGTCGACCGAAGCGACGCGCTACTTCTTCGCCCAGGCCCACCCGGTGATGCGCCACGCCGCTTCCATCTTCTTCAGCGTGACGGTGAAGGTCGAGCCGACCTGCTTCGTCGGCTTGCCGTTCAGCTTGTAGTTGAGGTCGGCCGGCGTCACCACATAGGCATTCTCACCGTCGACATCCACGTGCCGCGGCGCGCCGAGCGTGACCACGATCTCGGTCATCGCGTTCTGCTGCGCATAGGCGCCGAAGTCGGCCAACCACCGCGAGCACGCGCCCGGACCATGCCACTCGTAGGGCGCGATCTCGTCGATGATCGACATCTCGTCGGCGCAGACGGCAAGCGCGCCCTGCGTGTCTCCCTTGTTGACTGCATAGATGAACTGGCGCACGGGAACCAAGACTTCGGTTTCCTGCGGCGAAGGGGCAGCGCCTGAGGCCAAACAGGCGACGGCCAGAGCGAGCAACATCGTACGCAAGCGTACCTCCCTGTTCTCTTTGGTCATGGCGATGCCGCGCCTCGATCGAGGCGCGGCGGAGTGAAGAACGATTGGTTTAGCGGTCTGAGCCGACTACTTCGCGCCGCCGGACTCGAGGTCCTTGAGCCGACGCGCGAGGCGCTCGTTGTCCGGGTCGGCGGCAATCAGCTTCTTCAGGATGCCGATCGCCGCGTCCTTCTCGCCGCGCGCGGCGTAGACGTCGGCCTGCGTCATCTGGACGTAGGGCGAGCCGGGGTGAAGCTCGAGGTTCATCTCGAGGACGGAGAGCGCCTCGGTGGTCTTCCCGCCGTTGGAGAGGGCGCGCGCCCACTCGTTCACCGCCTGCTCGCTCACATCGAAGCGGCCGTACTCGGCATCCTCGCGAAGCGCGCGGTACTCGGCCTTGGCGGAGTCGATGCCCGCCTCGCTCAGCACCTCGTTCAGGTGCGAGGCGAGGGTCGCGGGCTCGGCCGAGCCGTGGTGACAGGTCATGCAAGTGACGTCGATCGGAGGGCTCTCGCGCTTCGGGATGGCGGGCAGAAGATCCGAGTTGATCTTCATCGTCATCTTCATCATCGCGCGAGCTTTCAGCTTCTCCGGCTTGGCGTCGGAGGCGAAGTCCTCCTTGTGATTCGCGCCCTCGCCCTCCTCGACGTGACAGAACTCGCAGTCGACGTTCAGCGCGCGCGTGAACGAGCGCATGGTGTTGATCACTTCCGGCCGCGGCGTGTTCGCGGGGAAGACCTGCAGGTTCTTCATCGGCGGCGGGCCATCGTTACGTCCGCCCGGCGTTCCCTGAGCGAAGAGCGCAGGAGTGATGCCGCTGATGGCGAGTAAGGCACCAGCGCTGAGAGTGGTGGCGAGCAGACGAGCGACGGGACGAACAGCATGACGAAACAACATGGCACCTCCGGTTGAGTGGAGGTGCCACGATAAGTTCGTCGGCCCGCTGCGCGCAATCGCCGAACTAGCGAATGACGATTCGTCGCGTGGCCGCGCCCTCGCTCGACTCGAGCCTCACGAAGTAGACCCCGGCCGGAACCTTGGCACCCTCGTCATTGCGGAGGTCCCAGGTCTGCTCGAGCTCGCCGATTGCCGAGGGAATGTCGGCCAATTGCCGCACGCGCCGGCCTTGCGCGTCGAGCACGCGGATGCGCGCCGAGCCGGCTTCGACCAGCGCAAAGCGGAGACGTGTCGCGTCCCCTTGCGCAGGATTGGGCGCGATCGGATCGAAGCGCACGCGAAGCGGCTCGCCCTCGGCGACTCCCGCGGTCAAGGGCTGTGAGCTCGCGAGCGCGGGATCGCTGCCGGCATCGAGCTCATCGCGATCGAGCGCGCCGTCGAGATCGTGATCGATGCCGAGTCGACGCTCGGTTCCGAAGAGAACGCCGGTGAAGGTGATCTCGTGATCGTTCGACGCCAGCGCCTCGAGCGATTCGAGCGTGCGCGGCGCCTCGCTCATGCGGTCGGAGCGGAAGGTGGCGCCGTCGTACATCCAGCCACGCGCCTCGCCCGCCTCGTCGCGGCCCTTCGCGATCAAGCCGATGCGGTCGCTCGACGCGACGTCGACCAGCGTCTGCACGCGCGCGTGCGCCGACGACGGATCACCGCCGAGAAGCGTCAGCTGCTGTCCAACCGCGGGATGCGTTCCGGTGTCGAAGCAAAGTAGGTACGCCTCGAGGTCGTGGCGCTCCTGATCGGAGTGAAAGACGAAGCGTGGTGACTCGAGGAAACGGACGACGTCCTCGAGCGAGCCGTCATGCTGATAGCCGAATCCACGTTTCCTCACCGGCTCATCACGCGTGAAGCCCTGCTTCGTGTAGATGTTCCTTAGGTGTGGGGTCTTGAAGTCCTGCTCCTCGCGGATTTCGCG
>CAZZAH010000690.1:0-2348 GCA_964652115.1 uncultured bacterium
TGGCGACGTTTCGAGCGAAGGCGCCGAAGCGCCGCGTCAGTGGGCGAATGAGGTCGATCGTCACGCGGCCGCGCGCATTCCGGGTGTTCTGATTCTCGCGTCCGGTTGGAGCGTAAGATGCATCACTGGCCTCTCGCCTGAACCGCTGCATGCCACCAAACTCTAATCGGCCCGAGTGGGGCGATTCTGGAGAGGGAGCCGGTCAGGGTCCAGCCTTCATTCATCGCTGCTCCGCTGCGTTCGAAGCGTTCTTGTCGATTGGGTGTCGCCGCGAAGAGGCAGTCCGCTCGTTGTGCCGTGGCTAGCAGGTGTGGGAGACTTTGCCGGATCTCTTGAGGAACCGGTCGACGCCAGGCCTCTATGGAGGAAGCGAAATGCCCGAGCAGGTCGAAATTACGCGGATCCATTTGACCGGCTTCAGATCCCTGAAGGAAGTGACGTTCGTTCCCGGGCGCGTGACTGCGATCGTCGGGGCAAATGGTTCCGGCAAGTCGAACCTGCTCTCGTTCCTCCGCATGGTCTCGCTTTTACGGACACAATCATTGCGGCTTTTCGTGGGGTTGGCCGGCGGGGCACACACGCTTCTTCACTATGGCCCTGGTACGACGAAAGAAATCCAGATACGACTCGAGTTCGAGACCCCCTCCGAGGGAGGCGCGTACGAGGCTCGGCTTGGCTACGCGGCCCGAGACACGTTGGTGTTCCTCGATGAGTCAGTTGGGATTCGGCAGCGACGTAGCAGTGCGTTCACGATGCACTCGCTGGGTGCGGGGCACCCTGAGTCTTTGCTTGCCGATCCGCCTCAGGGGCGGGGGGCTTCGGTTGCCAGGCTTGTCGGAAGCTGGCTTGCGCGCATCAACTTCTTCCACTTCCACGACACGTCACCTACCTCGCCACTGAGGCAGAATGCGAGAGTTTCAGAGGACGGATATGTTAGATCCTACGGTAACAACCTTGCCGCCGTTCTCTACCGGCTCCAACAAAGCGAACAAGACGACGATGTGGCTGCGTGGAAGCGGATTCGGTCGGCGCTTCGTCAGGTTGCGCCGTTCGTGAAGAGCCTTGAGCCCCAGGTAATTGAGGAGTCCGATGGTCGGTTTGTTCGTTTGACTTGGGTCGATGAGCGCGACCACCCCTTTGATATTCATGACTTCTCCGATGGCACCTTGCGAGCGCTCGCCCTTATCACGACACTCTCCCAACCTGCCGCGCGCTTGCCGGCGTTCCTGAGCATCGACGAACCGGAATTGGGCCTTCATCCCGCCGCGATCAACTTGTTGACGGCGATGGTGCGTTCTGTTGCTCCTCGCTGCCAAGTTCTACTCGCCACACAGTCGGCGACATTGCTCGATTCCCTTCGACCCGAGGAAGTAGTGGTGGCTGAGCGCCGACGCGGAGAGTCCGTGTTCACGCGTCAGGATCCGGAAGGATTAGCTCAGTGGTTGCAGGAGTACTCACTTTCGGAGCTGTTCGACAAAAACGTTCTTGGGGGGCGACCTTGATCCGGCTCTTCGTGGTGGTCGAAGGCCGGACCGAGGAATTGTTTGTCAAGCGCCTGCTCCAGCAGCCACTCCTCGAGCGAGACGTCGATGCACGGCCGATCATCGTCACGACGAGCCGTGATTCGCTCACCGGAAGAAAGCGGAAGGGTGGCGGTGATTGGACTAAGTGGCAGGCCGACATTCGCAGGACGCTCGGTCCGCCGACCGACCCCAATGTCCGTTTGACTACAATGTTCGATCTGTACGGGCTTCCGCAGAACTTCCCTGGGTTAGATGCGGCAATGGGCGAGCGTGACACACTTCGACGGATTGACGTCTTGGAGCTGATGATGGCGGAGGCGATCGGCGACCGCAGATTTAGGGCCTATCTGCAGCGTCACGAATTTGAAGCGCTTGTTTTGGCCGGCCTCCCTGAGCTGCGTGAATACCTCGATCCTGCCGACCGACCTGGAATCGATCGACTGATTTCCTCGATTCAAGGTCATGCCCCCGAAGACATCGACGATGGTCCGAAAACCGCTCCTTCAAAGCGGCTGGAAGAACACATCGTGGGCTATGTCAAGGATGAGCATGGGCCGCTCGCGGTGGAAGCCGCCGGTCTGGACAAAGTTCGCGCTCTCTGCCCACGATTCCACCAGTGGCTCACGGGGTTAGAGGGCCTGCCCCAGAGCTGGTAGCCCATCGGTTGGAGGTTGCGCATGGATCGATCGGCACGGAGAATGCGCTGGCTTTGGCGTCCGGAGTCCGATTCGGGCAGTCTTCGATAACGAGCGACAATAGGAAGGGCAACTCTACATGCTCCAGGCACTCACACCGATGCTGCGCACCTGGGATCTCGCCGCCTCG
>CAZZAH010000691.1:0-2341 GCA_964652115.1 uncultured bacterium
ACCGCATCGACGTCATCGTGCAGGCGCTCGCGTTCAACCCGCGCTTCCTCGAGGACCTGCTGACGCGCATCGAGGAGAACATCCGGCCCGAGGAGGTCGTGCCTCGGCAGATCATCTTCTCCGAGCAGGAAGTCGATCGCATGCAGGGCGAGATCCGCGCGGTCGAGCTCCCGGTCGAGCTGCGCCGGAGGATCGAGTTCTTCACCAGCCAGTTCGAGTTCTGCGAGGTCGCGGCCGAGCAGTTCGAGTACAAGACGAAGGACACGCTCCGCCTCTCCGGCATCGACTGGGGCTCGGTCCTCTCGCTCGACACCGGTCGCGATCGCGTGAAGGACATCGGCTCGCAGACGAAGAACGGCCTCTCGGTCCGCGCGATGATGACGCTTCTGATCTACGCCAAGGCGATGGCCTACTTCCGCGGCAATCGCGTGGTCGAGCTCGAGGACCTGCGGCAGGTGTTGCCCTTCGTGCTCCACGAGAAGCTCTCGCCCGACCTCGACTCGCCCTACTTCGACGCGAGCGGCAATGGGCCTCTGCGCTCGGACCGCATCGGTTGGCTTCGTCGCGCGTTCGACCTCGCCTGCGCCGACTACGAACGGCTGAACCTCGATCGCGACGACGCGGTCGGCATGCTGGATGAGGAGTTCCGCCGCGGTCTCGAGGGCGTGAGCGAGAGCGAAGCGCGCGCGCGGCTCATCCGCATCGAGCGCCTGATCGCCGAGCTGACCAAGGGAAAGAAGCTCTACGGCCACCTCTACGACGACCTGCTGAAGCTCAAGTACCTCCACCAGCGCTACACCAACTATGCGCGCTGGCTGAAGACACAGTGATGGTGAGCGAGGCGCTGACCGGTGCTCTGCGGAGCGGCCGCGAAGAGATGAACGCGCGCTTCGTCGCCGCGCGTCGCGGGCAGCCCTCGCTCTCGGGCGACGGCTTTCTCGAGTTCATCGCGCGCACGCTCGATCCGCTCGCACAAGCGACGGCCGCCCTGCGCGGCGATCGTGTCCTCGATGTCGTGTCGGCGGCGTACGAGCTGGGGCTCGATCTCTACTTGGAGAAGCTGGTCGGTCCGGGCGCGCGCGCGGTCGCGATCGAGGAAACTTGGCGACGCCTCGGCACCGCCGCGATCTCGCTGCTTGTCCTCGAGCCGCGGCGCGGACTGGCGGCGATCGCGAACGGCGCGCATCAGATCGCGAGCACTCCCGGCGCTCGCGTCGACGCGTGGATCGCGACCATGGAGCAAGCGGCGCCGCATTGCTCCGACCTCGACACCCTCCTGCGCGTGGGCCAGGTCGCCGCGTGGCGCGCGGGCCTCGCGCACTATCGAGCGAGCGCGCTTCGCGTGGCGGACAGCCTTGCGCCCGACCTTGCTCGCTCAGCGCTGGGACTGGCGAAGGGGGATTGGAAAGCGATTCGAGCGGGCTTGGCGTCGAGCCCCTGGTTCAGCATCGACGGCAGCCCAACGCAACCGGCCTTCGTGATCGGCGCCTTTCACGGATTCGGCGGCGTCTTCCGTGAGCCTCCACTCGTCACCGCTTCCGAAGAGTATTTCTTCGCGAAAAGCGGTGAGGAGAACTGGCTCGTGACCGCGGATGCCTTCGGCGCCACCTTCCATCGCGCCGTGCCCACGGAGTTCGACGCAGCGTCGAGCGGGGGCTCATGGCCCAAGGGCTACGAGGTGCGCGGCTCCGCGCTCGTGACCCCACGCGGCGTGCTCGAGCTCGATCTACCAGGCGGCTCCTCGAGCCGCGCGGCCAACCGCCACACCCTGGCGCTGACCGCGCCGCACAGCCACGCGATCACGCTCATCCCGCTCGCGCCATGACGATCGGTTCGGCGAAGGGCTTGGAGGCGCTTCGCGAGGCCTGGCTCGCCCGCTGGCCCGAGGCGCTCGCGATCTGGAGCAAGTACACCCGCCTTCGCTCGCCGACGCTTTGCCTCTCCGATCGGGATGCGGCGGCCGAGGGGCTGACCGACAGCTTCGCCATGATTCGCCTCGACGATCAAGCGGTGGTGGTGAACCTGGCCAAGGTCGCGGCCAACCAACTCGAGGACTATCCGGTCGAGATCTTCGCGCACGAGATCGGCCATCACGTGCTCGCTCCCGCGACCTTGAACGATCACGCGCGGATGATCGCGCGCATGCGCTGGGCGCTCCCCACGATCGAGAGCCGCGCGCCGATGGTGGCCAATTTATACAGCGACCTTCTGATCAACGATCGCCTGCAGCGAAGCGGCGGACTTCGCTTGGCGGAGGTATACCTTCACCTCACCGAAGGACGTGCGGCCGGCGCGGTCTGGGCGCTCTACATGCGCATCTACGAGATCCTCTGGAGCCGGC